>JAUXST010000296.1 GCA_030679805.1 Reyranella sp.
CGCGCGCGCGATCGACGGCGATCTTGTTCATGACCTGCCTCCGATGTCGGGCGCGGCGCCGCGATGCAGGCGCTTGTCGATGGCCAGCAGCACCGCGTTGCAGAGGACGGCGAAGGCCGAGATGAGGACGGCGATGGCCAGGATCGTCTTCACGTCGTTGAGGTCGATCGCGGTCATCAGCAGGAAGCCGAGGCCGCGCTGCGAGGCGAAGAGTTCGCCCAACATGGTGCCGAGCAAGGTGAGCGAGAAGCCGATGCGCAAGCCGGAGAAGATCTCGGGCAGAGTCGCGGGGATCAGGATCGACCAGGCGGTCTGCGCCGGGGTGAGCCGCATCGCGCGGCCGGCCCTGAGGTAGGTCCGGTTGACGTTGCGCACCGCGTTCATGGTGAACAGCACCACGGGGATGATGCCGTGCAGCGCGCCGAAGGCCACCTTGGCCGACATGCCAAGGCCGAACAGCAGCAGGATCACCGGGTAGAGCGTGATCTTGGGGATCGAGTAGAGGCCGACAAGAATAGGCTCGGCCACTTCGCCGGTGAGGCGATGGCCACCCAGCACCACGCCGATCAGCACGCCGCCGCCGCAGGCGATCGCCAGCGCCTGCAGGAAGGCGAGGCCTGTTTCGCGCAGATGCGGCAGGAAGCGCGCCTGGCCGATCATCTCCCAGAGATGCGCGAGCGTCGGCGCCGGCGCCGTCACCGCGACGTCGCCCGCAATGTGGTGCAGGACCTGCCACAGGGCGACCAGCGAGATCGCCACCAGGAGGGGGTCGCGCAGCGCGCGCAGCGAGATCATGTGCCCGTACTTCATGTGCCGCGCCTTCTCATCAGGCGCCGTTCATAGGCATAGACCGCCATGTTGAAGCTGGTGACGATCGCCAGCACGAACAGGATCAGCGCGTACATGCGCGGGTTGTCGAAATTGTCGTAGGCGTAGGCGATCTCGTGGCCGATGCCGCTGGTCGACAGGATGAACTCGCCCGCGATCACGCCGATGAAGGAATAGGCGACCGCGAGCTTGACCCCGGACAGCAGATGCGGCGCCGCGGCCGGCAGGCGGACGCGCCAGATCTCGTCGAGCAGCGACAGGCGATGGATTCGCGCCGTCTTGAGCAGAACCCGCGGCACGCGGTCGAGGCCCGCCATGGTGGCCACGATCATGGCGACCATGGCGAACAGCGTCGCCAGCACGATCAGCGGCGTCGAGCCCAGGCCGAAGATCACGATCAGCAGCGGATAGAAGGCGAAATGCGGGATGGCGTAGTAGGCCGCCAGGAAGGGGTTGAAGGCGCGGCGCAGGACCGGGATCCAGTTCAGGATGAAGCCGATGGCGAAGCCGCCGACGATCGACAGGACCATGGCGATCGCGACCGCCGACAGCGTCTGCTCGATGTGTTCGCCAATCTCGTCGGACTGCAGCATCTTGCCCAGCGCCACCACCATCGCCGACGGGGCGATGACCATGGTGGCGGGTATCGCGCCGGTGCGGCAGGCGACCTCCAGGGCCCCGACGGCGCCGATCAGGACGACCGCGCGGATCCAGGTCGCCTTTTTCATGCGGCGGCGCTCCCCTGCCCACTCCCTTGACCCATCGCCCGCATCGACTCGGCGCGTAGGTAGGACCACAGCCGCGCCGTGACGGCGCCGAAATCCGGCCGCTCGGCCAGCCGCGAATCGCGCTCGTGCGGCCAACCGGTCTCGACGATGTCGAGGAAACGGCCGGGCCTGGCCGACATCACGCCGATACGGTCGGACAGCAGGTTGGCCTCGTCGAGCGCGTGGGTGATCAGCAGCACCGTGGCCGAGGTCTCGCGCCACAGCCGCAGCAGCTCGTCGCCCATCAGCAGGCGGGTCTGCTGGTCGAGCGCGCCGAACGGCTCGTCGAGCAGGATCAGCCGCGGCTGCAGCACCAGGGTGCGGGCGATGCAGACCCTCTGGCGCATGCCGCCCGAAAGCTGGCTGGGATAGGCGCAGCGAAAATCGCGCAGCCCCATGAAGCCGATGGCGAAATCGACGCGACGCTTTATTTCGGCCGCGTCGACACCGGAACGGCGCAAGCCGAAGGCAACGTTGTCCTCGACGGTGAGCCAGGGGAAGCTCGCATCCTCCTGGAAGACGACGCCGACGCCGTCCGGCACCTCGCCCAACACCCGCTTGCCTTCGAACTCGACCGTCCCGGCCGACGGCACGGCAAGCCCTGCCAACACGTCGAGCAAGGTCGATTTTCCGCAGCCCGAGGGACCGACGACGCTGAAGAACTCGCCGGCCCGAAGGTCGAACGAAATCGGGCCCAGCGCGTGCACCTCGGCGTGACCCGCACGCGGCGGGTAGACGCGCGTCACGCCCTCGAGACGCGCATGGATCTTGTGGGCCGCGCCGGCCGAGCCTGGCGCCTCGACCGCCGCCAGCCGCGATGCGCCCACCATCATTGGGGCCATCACTGCGTCTTCGCCGGCGGAAGGAAGCTGTCGTTGATCGCGGCCTTCCAGTCGATCGGAAGTTTTAGCGCCCCGACCGAACCCAGCGCCTCGGCCATGGCTTCCATCAGCGGCCGCTTCAGCTCGCCGCGATTCCACCAGGTCGGATTCATCTTGAGGATATTGCCCACGGCGCTGGCCGCGACGTCGGGCGGCAAGTTGTAGGCCTTGGCGAGGATCGCCGCCGCCTCCTTGGGGTTGGCGTAGAGGAACTCCACGCCCTTGCGGCGCGCCTCGATGACCGCCTTGAGCTTGGGCCCGTGCTTGGCGATGGTCTCGTCGGTCGCGATGCCGACCGTCTGGGCATAGGCCGGCAGCTTCTCGTCCAGCCACGGCAGGATCTTGTACTTCACGCCGGCCTTCTCCTTCTGGGAGTAGATCGGTTCGGGAATGATGGCGATGTCGACCTTGTTGTGCTCCAGCGCCGTCAGGCCCGCGCCGAAATCGCCGATCGCCACCATCTTCACGTCGGCCACCGGCACGTTCCACGACTTCAGGACGGCGAGCGTAATGCTTTCGCTCACCGACTTCGGCCGCGAATAGACGAAGCGCTTGCCCTTCAGGTCCTCGGGCTTGTCGATCTTCTCGCCCGGGCGCGTCACCCAGAAGCTGCTGCGGCCGTCGGTGCCGCCGCTGATGATCTTGATGTTGAAGCCTTCCTTGATGGCGCTCAGCGCCGCCGGCAGCGCCACCTCGGCGAACAGCGTTTCGCCCGCCATCATGTTGCGCACGGAGGTGCCGCCGCCCTTGGAGGTCAGGATGCCGGTGATGTCGACACCGGCTTCCTTGAAGTAGCCCTTCTCCATCGCGATGGCGTACGGCAGGCCGTAGAGCAGGGAACCGTAATGGGTGACGACGATGTCGTCGGCGCGCGCCGCCGACAGCGAGGCGAGACCGAAGCAGGCGAGCGCGAGCGTACGAACGGCGGCCTTCAAAGCCCTCATCATTCCCTCCCAGGAACATCACGGCCGGTGTCTTATGACATCGGCACTTCTATTGTTATGACATTAGGACATTCGAATTTGGGCGAGTCAATGCACGCGCCAAGGCCTCTGCTCGCTGCGCAGAAATGCCCTTCACGGCTTCGCGGGGCGGGCCCTCATACTTACATCGCGGTTCGTCGGAGATGGCAGATACAATAATATCTCATCCTGAGAGGCTGTGAATCTTTAGCTGATTTACGAAGAAGGGCTGACATACTTTTTCCGGCCCTGATTCGATGGTGCGCGGAACCGCGGGATCGAGGCATCCGATGGCCGAGCCATTGCCCTTCGACGAACAACCCGAACAAGCCACGCCGGAGCGGCGGTTGGGCAAGCTGCGGCTGCTGGAGCCGGAGCGCGACCAGCTGGAGCTGCGCTCGATGGACCTCGACAGCCTGATCGGGGCGGACCATCCGGCGCGGCTGTGCGAGAGCCACGATGGCTATCGCTGGCTGATGGGCGGCGTATCGGTGAACCGTCACACGCTGAGCGACTTCCGGGTCGGTCACGGCGCCGTTCTCGACCGGTTGCTGACGGAGAATGTGGCGGCGCTGATGGATTGCGGGCTGATCGACCTCGACCGGCTGGCCCAGGACGGCGTGCGGGTTCGTTCCGGCGCGGGGGCGGCCTCGTATCGCCGGCGGGCGACGCTGGAGGCGCATCTGGCGCACGCCCGCGAGGTGGTGGAGCAACTCAAGGGCGAGGTCGACGACGATCCCGCCGCCAGCACCAGGCGGATCGTCGCGGTGCGCAAGCGGGCGGCCCGGGAGCGTGCCGAGCGGGTCGCGGCGGCGCTCAGGACATTGGGCGAGGTCGAGGCGCAACGCGAGCGCCGCCTGAAGACGAACCGCAAGCAGACGGAGAAGCAGAAGGAGCCGCGCGCCTCGACGACCGACGGGCAAGTCCGGCCCCTCAAGATGGCGGACGGCGGCTTCCGGCCGGCCTGGAACGTGCAGGTCGTCAGCATCGCGGGAGAGCAGATCGTGGTCGAGGTCGATCCCTTCAGCGTCGGTTCGGATCGCGGCCTCATGCGGCCGATGCTGGAGCGGCTCCGCCGGCGCTTCGGCCGCCTGCCGGCGCATCATCTCGCCGACCTGTCGGCCCGACCGACCTGTCGATCCCAGACCGAGCAGTGCGGACGCAGCGCGAGGTCGAGTAACTCCAATAACTGCGGCATACTGCAAAAGTTCACAGCCTCTCAGGGTGAGGTAGTGGAATGACACTGCCGAAACTTATCCTGCTCCAGCTCGATAACGTCGCAGATCGTCGGCGGTGTCGATGTCGTCCAGGGTATCGGCCAGGCCGACCGAGATGGGTCCCGGAACATTGGCGCGCGTGTCGGCCAGCGCATGCATCGTCGACCAGCGGACGCCGGCGAACAGGCCGTGCGGCATCGGTCTGATGCGGCGCGCGCCAATCAGCCAGAAGCCACCGTCGCTCGCGGGACCGAATATCAGCTCGTGTCGGCCGAGCTGCTGGAAAGCGCGGGCGATGTGCGATGGGCGCATCGCGGGGATATCGCTGCCGACGAGAACGACCGGCCCAGGCGGCAGCACCTGGAACGGCACCAGCATGCGTTGGCCGAGATCGCCGTGCCCTTGTGGCCGCACGCGCCGTGGCGGCACGCCGCTGCGCCACGCGGCGTGGCGGATCTCTTTGTCCGGCGTCACGAATAGCCAGACCGTCCAGCGCCGATCGCGCGACAGTGCGCCGAATTGCCGGCGGAGGGTCGCACGATAGAAACGCGTTGCCTCGGCAATGCCGATGTCGCGGGCAAGGCGTCGTTTGACCCGGCCGAACTGCGGCGCACGGGCAAAGATCACGAGGTGGCGCGTCATCGGCCGTAGAGCCGCGCAACGACGCGAGGCGACAGGCCGGCGAGGAAAAGAGCGAGACAGGACAGATTGCGCAGCGGCCGTCGCAACCAGCCGTCGCGTTCGTAGCGTTCGGCTGACGTGATGGCGTCGGCACCGAGGGGCACGAGATTACGGCGCCCGATCCGCCGTACAAGATCGACGTCTTCCATCAGCGGCAGGGGACGAAAACCGCCAAGACCTTCGTAGAAGGCGCGGGCGATCAGCAGTCCTTGATCGCCGTACGGCAGGCCGAAGACCTTGCATCGCCACGCCGCGAGCCGCTCGACCCGGCGCGCGCGCGGATCGTGCGTGTCGAACCGCAGCCGGAAGTAGCCTGCCTTTCCGGTATTGGCCGGCGTCGACATGAAGCTCTGGACGGCATCGAGCCAGCCCGGGCCCGGCAGCGTGTCGGCATGCAGGAAGAGGAGCCATGGTGCGCTGCCCGCGGCCGCTCCCGCGGCAAGCTGGCCTCCGCGTCCCGCCGGCGCCGTCACGACAGTGCCCTCGCCCCGCCGGGCGATAGCCACCGTGTCGTCGCGCGAGCCGCCATCGCAGACCGTGATCGTCGAGGTTTCGCGGGCGGCGACGGCGACAAGCGTGCGCGCCAGAAAAGGCGCCGCGTTCAGCGTCGGGATCACGACATCGAGGGCCGGCGTCACTGACTGCAGGCGGCGCCGCCCAGGACGCAGAATTTGGCGCAGTGCGGATGGTTGAGGCGGACGGCGTCGGCGCTTTCGGCGAGCGATTCGCCCAATTCGAACTGCGGATCGTAGGGCAGGAGGGTGCAGGCGACGACGGCGGGCCGCTCGGCCCCCTTGCGCTTGATCACCATCCGGGAAGACGAGCACATCACGTTGTCGGCCGTCTTCTTCAGGATGCCCCAGCAGGCGGTGGTGATCTCCGGCACGTCGACCGTGGGGTCCATTTCGGGGAACAGCACGAGGACCCCCGGGTTCCGGGCATCGATGGCGATCCCGAGGCCGGCGAACAGCCGGGCATAGCCGGCGCGCACCTCGTCCTCGGATTCGTCGGAGAAGCGGCGGCCGGCGACGTGAACATCGAAGCCGTTCGACGCCAGCCATATCAGGCCGTCGATCGTCGGCTTCCAGCTCCTGGCGCCGCGCTCGAGTTCGTGCAGCGCCGGGGCGTAATGATCGATCGAGATGCGGACCGTGAGATTGCGGCCAAATCGCCGGTTCAGGTCGAGCAGTGCGCGCTTCATCTTGTGCATGGGCTTCATGGCATTGGTCAGCACTATCGCCTTGAAGCCGCGCGACAGGACGTCGTCCAGCATCGCCGGCAATTCAGGGTTCATGAACGGCTCGCCGCCGGTGAAGCCGATGAGTTTGGTGCCGAGCCGGCCGCGCTCGATTTCGTCCAGGTAGGAAGAGGCCTCGGCGGCGGTCAGATAGACCAGCCGGTCATTGCGCGGCGAGGATTCGATGTAGCAATTGCGGCAGGTGAGATTGCACAGCGTGCCCGTGTTGAACCACAGCGTCTCGAGCGACCGAAGGGCCACGTGCGCCCGCGCCTCGCCCTTGGCGGTGACCGACGGATCCTGAAACTTTCGCGGATCGAGCGGGGTAGGCGACGCCAACGCGGTAAGCGACATGATTAATCCCTGGGCATTCGTGCCGACCCAAACCTAGCATGATCCGCGAGGGCGGAGGAACGCGCCGGGTTCCGCCGGGTGACTCACGCACGATCACGTTGGCTCGACCACAAGCGATTCCTTCGATACGGTTTCCTTCATGGTGAAGAGGAACGAAAATGCTGGATGACAAGGCACTCGACACGATTCTCCGCGGCGCGCGGACCCACAATGGATGGCTGCCCAAGCCCGTCACCGACGACCAGCTACGGGCCATCCACGATCTGGCGAAATGGGGCCCGACATCGGCCAACACCCAGCCGGCGCGCTTCGTCTTCGTGCGCACCAAGGAGGGCAAGGAGAGGCTTCGGCCCGCGCTCAGCGCCGGCAATACCGAGAAGACGATGTCGGCGCCGGTGACCGCCATCATTGCCTACGACACCGAATTCTACGAACATCTGCCCAAGCATTTCCCCCACGACCAGACGGCAATCCACTGGTTCAAGGGCGAGGGCAAGGAAGAGGTCGCGTCGACGACGGCGTTTCGCAACGGCACGCTCCAGGGTGCCTACCTGATGATTGCCACCCGGGCGCTCGGGCTCGATTGCGGCGCGATGAGCGGCTTCAACAATGCCGTCGTCGACCAGAATTTTTTCCCCGACGGGCGCTTCAAGACGAACTTCCTGTGCAACATCGGCTATGGCGACGAGTCGAAGATCTTCGCCCGCAGCCCGCGCATGACCTTCGAGGACGCCTGCACGCTGGCCTGATCTCACGTTGGCCTGATCTACAGCCCGAACACCCGGGCGATGTCTTTCCACGGCAGAGGCACCAGCGAGATCAACGCCGCCAGTCCGAAGCCCATGATGATGGCGCCCGAGCAGCGGTTCAGCCACAGCATGCCGGTGCCGGTGAAGCGGGCGCGCAGCGCCACGGCCGTGGCGCAGAGGATCGTCCACCATGCCAGTGCGCCGCAGAACACCGCGGCCACCAGAAGCGCGGCGTCGGGCAGGCTGGCGCCGACGCCGGCCAGGTTGCGCCCGGCGAAGGCTGCGCCGAAGGCCATCACAGTGAGCGGATTGAAGACGGTGATGAAGAAGGTCGAGCTGGCATAGTGAAAGTGCGTCGCCACCCGGTGGTCGACATCGTCGGCCACCGGATCGCCGACGGTGCGCGGACGATGGCGCATCGTGGTCCATCCCATGATCGTGAGCACCACGCCGCCGATACCGAGCAGCCAGGCTTCGCGGCGGGCGACGAAATCCTCGACGAAGGAGAGGCCGAAGGCGGCAACGGCGCCGAACACCGCGTCGCCCAGGGCGGCGCCGATGCCGGTCATGTATCCCGCCATGGCTCCTACCGTGATGGAGCGGCGGATGCAGAGGGCCGCCGCCGGCCCGATCGGGACGGCGATCATGAAGCCGATGATCGTGCCTTCGATCGCAAGCGCGATGGGATTGAACGCGAAACCCGGGACGTTCATCGCAGCCCTACAGCCTTTCGGCGATGAAGCGGCGTGGCGGCGAGACCAGCCGGTCCTGTCCCGCGACGAGTTGCAGTTCGCGCTCGCCGAGTTCGTGCGTGACTTGCAGCACGGCGAAGATCGATGAGGCTGCCTGGCCCAGCGCATCGGCCACGTCGCCGCCGGTCAGCCAATGGGCCGTGAACAGGGCGGCGACCGCGTCGCCGGTGCCGTTCGGTGCGATCTCGAAGCCGATCAGGGGCGTGGTGATCCGCCAGGCGGCGTCGGGGCCGACCGCGACCATTTCGATCTGGTCGGCCGGTCCATCTTTGCGTCGCAGGCTGGTGATCAACGCCAGTTTCGGGCCCGTGGCCCCGGGGCCTCCGCGCAGATTGGGGGCGAGCAGGCTCCGGGCCGCCGCCAGGGCCTCGCTCATGGTCGACACGGTTCGCCCGGTGAGGTGCTCCAGTTCGAAATGGTTGGGAGTCACCAGATCGGCGGCCGGGAGAGCACGTTCGCGAAAGAAAGCGTCGATGCCGGGTTTCACATAGATGCCGGTGTCGATGTCGCCCAGCACCGGGTCACAACACCATATTGCCTTGGGATTGGCGGCCCGGACGCGGCGGGCGGTGTCGAGGACGACGTCGGCCAGGGCGGCATCACCGACATAGCCGGTGAGCAGGGCGTCGCAGCGCGGCAGCAGGCCCAGGGCCTCGATACCCTGCACGATCTCGGCAACCTGATCGGCAGGCGCGGTGCGACCGCGCCAGGCGCCATAGCCGGTATGGTTCGAGAACTCGACCGTGTTCACCGCCCAGACCTCGTGGCCCAATCGTTGCAGGGGAAAAGTTGCTGCCCGATTGCCGACATAGCCGTAGGCAACATGGCTCTGGAGCGAGAGGAAGCGCATGGCCGCAGCCAGCTTGCCACAAGGAGGCCCGTCATTATAGTCCGCCGCGTTTCGCCCGTGATCATTGGCGGGATCGTTGGGGAGCCTTGAGATGTCGAAGACCGTTCGTCCACGCCGCAGCGTCCTTTATATGCCGGGCGCCAACACGCGCGCCCTCGAGAAGGCCAGGACTTTGCCGGCCGACGCGCTGATTTTCGACCTAGAGGATGCCGTGGCGCCCGACGCCAAGGAGGCCGCGCGGGCCAACGTCGTCGCGGCCGCCCGAAGCAAAGGATATGGCAAGCGCGAGATCGTAATCCGCTGCAATGGCCTCGCCACTCCCTGGGGCAAGGCCGATGCGGCGGCGATCGCCACGTCGGGAGCCGATGCCATCCTGGTTCCCAAGGTCGAAAGTGCTGCCGATGTCGCCCAGGTCGTAGCCCTGCTCGATGCCGCCGGTGCGCCGGCCTCGATGGCGGTGTGGGCGATGATGGAGACACCCAAGGGCATCCTGCGGGCCGAGGAGATCGCGGGGTCGCACCCCAGGCTCGCGCTGTTCGTCATGGGGACCAACGACCTCGTGAAGGACATGCGCGCCCGCCATACGCCGATGCGCCTGCCGATGGTCGCCGCCCTTGGCATCGGCATGCTGGCGGCGCGGGCCTACGGCCTTACCATTCTCGACGGCGTCTACAACGACATCCAGGACGCCGAAGGCTTCCGCGCCGTCTGCCAGCAGGGGCTGGAGATGGGTTTCGACGGCAAGACGCTCATTCATCCCAGCCAGGTCGAGCCCTGCAACGAGGTCTTCGCACCGTCGGCGGCCGAACTCGAGAGCGCGGCCAAGATCGTGGCCGCCTTCAGGACGGCGCAGGCCGAGGGCAAGGGCGTGGTCACGGTCGATGGCCGCATGATCGAGAACCTCCACGTCGAGCAGGCCGAGCGCGCGCTGGCGCTCGCCGCGGCGATCAAGGAGCTGCAGGCAGCCCCATGACCAACAAGAGCAAGACGAGCACCGGCAACTTCTTCGAGGATTTCCGGATCGGGCAGGAGATCCGCCACGCCACGCCGCGCACGCTGACCGAGGCCGATGCGGCCTTGAACATTGGGCTTTACGGCTCACGCTTCGCCATCAACTCGTCGGATGAGTTTGCGCGCACGCTCGGCCTGCCGCGTGCGCCGCTCGACGATCTGATGGTGTTCCATGTCGTGATCGGCAAGACCGTGCCCGACATCTCTTTGAATGCAGTTGCCAACCTCGGCTATGCCGAATTTCTCTGGGGTGTACCGGTCTATCCCGGCGATACCCTGTCGGCCCACTCCAAGGTCCTCGGCCTGCGCGAAAATTCCAATCGAAGCAGTGGCGTGGTCTGGGTGCGCTCGACCGGCGTCAACCAGCGCGGCGAGACGGTGCTCGACTACGTGCGCTGGGTGATGGTGCACAAGCGCGATCCCGCGGCGGCCGTGGCGGCGCCTGTGGTGCCCAAGACCGCGCCGTCGGTGGCGGCCTCGGATCTGGTCGTGCCCGCCGGCCTGTCGCTTGCGGGCTACGACGATGTCGCCGCGGGCTCGCCGCATCGCTGGGAGGACTACGAGGCCGGCGAACGCATCGATCATGTGAGCGGCATGACGCTCGAGGACTCCGACCACATGTTCTCGACCCGGCTCTATCAGAACACGGCGCGGGTGCATTTCGACGCCTTTGTCGGCAAGACCACGCGCTTCGGCCGGCGCCTCGCCTATGGCGGACACGTGATCTCGCTGGCGCGGGCGCTGTCGTTCAACGGCCTGGCCAACGGCTTCCGCGTCGCTGCCATCAATGCCGGCAGCCATGTCGCGCCGACCTTCGGCGGCGACACGATCTACGCCTGGTCGGAAGTGCTGGAGAAAGCACCGATTCCGGGCCGCGCGGATGTGGGAGCGTTGCGAGTGAGAAGCATCGCGGCCAAGGACTGCCCCTGCGGCACGTGGCCGGG
>JAUXST010000297.1 GCA_030679805.1 Reyranella sp.
CGTCGCGACTGTGCACTCTTACGCGCAATCGGGCCCTGGACAGGCCGTGACGACGCGTGCCGAGCCCGCACCGGTCGTCGTGCTCGACGTCAAGGGCGCGATCGGAGTCGGCACCGGCCACATGCTGGAGGAAGGCTTTGCGCGCGCG
Organism: Reyranella sp.; assembly: GCA_030679805.1. Taxonomy (GTDB): domain Bacteria; phylum Pseudomonadota; class Alphaproteobacteria; order Reyranellales; family Reyranellaceae; genus Reyranella. The sequence continues at coordinate 149 of JAUXST010000297.1, forward strand.
CGGGCCGAGCGGGCCGGACTCATCGTGCTGCGCATGGATACGCCGGGCGGGCTGGTCTCGGCGACGCGCGACATCATCCAGTCGATCCTCGCTTCGCCCATTCCCGTCGCGGTGTTCGTCGCTCCCGGTGGCGCGCGGGCGGCCAGCGCCGGCACCTACATCACCTATGCCGCCCATGTCGCCGCCATGGCGCCGGGTACGCATCTCGGCGCCGCCACGCCGGTCCAGATGGGTGCGCCCGGTGCGCCGCCGCCGCAGCGTCGCGACAACGACAAGCCGGCGGAGGGCGAGGGCGGTGCGATGGAACGCAAGGTGCTCAACGATGCCGTCGCCTACCTGCGCAGCCTGGCGCAATTGCGCGGCCGCAACGCCGAATGGGCCGAGAAGGCCGTGCGCGATGCCGCGACCCTGACGGCTGAAGAAGCCGCCCGGGAGAAGGTCATCGACTTGCTGGCCGGCAGCATCGACGACCTGCTCGACCGTCTCGATGGGCGCACCGTGCGCAGTGTTGAGGGCGAGCGCACGCTTGCGACGCGACATGCCCGGGTGATCGTCGTTGAGCCGAGCTGGAAGACGCGGCTGCTCACCGTTGTCACCGATCCGAACATCGCCTTCATCCTGCTGATGATCGGCATCTACGGCATCATCTTCGAGTTCTGGAGCCCGGGCCTCACCGGTCCGGGGATCGTCGGCGCCATCTGTCTCCTCGTTGGACTGATGGCGCTGTCGCTGATGCCACTCAACTTCGCGGGTGTGGCGCTCCTGGTGGCCGGCCTAGCGATGATGGTGGGGGAGGCCCTCACGCCAGGGTTCGGCGTGCTGGGCCTTGGCGGTATCGCGGCCTTCGTCATCGGCGGGCTGTTCCTGTTCGACCCGGCTGGAGCCGATATCGACTTCGCCGTGGGTTGGCCCGTGCTGCTGGCCGCGGCGGCGACCAACGCACTGCTGATTGTCGGCTTGCTGGGCATGATCCTGCGCGTCCGCCGGCGCAAGGTGGCGACAGGCTCGGAAGA
>JAUXST010000010.1 GCA_030679805.1 Reyranella sp.
CAGAAGGAGGCCAACGAGGCGATCCGCCAATCCCTGGTCAACCTCGATTCGGTCGACGCGCCGGCCGGCGAGATGCCGGTGGTGCTGGGCGCCGGCTGGTCGGGCGTGCTGTGGCACGAGGCGGTCGGGCACGGGCTGGAAGGCGACTTCCACCGCAAGAAGACCTCCGTGTTCAGCCACATGATGGGCGAGATGATCGCCTCGCCCGGCGTCACCGTGGTCGACGACGGCACGCTGTCCGACCGACGCGGCTCGCTCACCATCGACGACGAAGGCACGCCGACCCAGCGTAACGTGCTGATCGAGAACGGCCGCCTGGTCGGGTTGATGCAGGATCGCCAGAACGCCCGTCTGATGGGCGTGAAGCCGACCGGCAACGGCCGCCGCCAGAGCCACGCCCACGCGCCGATGCCGCGCATGACCAACACCATCATGCTGGGCGGGACCGCGGACCCGAAGGAGATCATCGCCTCGGTGAAGAAGGGCCTCTATGCCGCCAACTTCGGTGGCGGCCAGGTCGATATCGTCTCCGGCAAGTTCGTGTTCAGCTGCACCGAGGCCTACATCATCGAGAACGGCAAGCTCGGCCGGCCGGTCAAGGGTGCCACCCTGATCGGTGCGGGCTCCGAGGCGCTGACGAAAGTCGGCATGGTCGGCAACGACATGTCGCTCGATCCGGGCATCGGCACCTGCGGCAAGGACGGCCAGGGCGTGCCAGTCGGCGTCGGCCAGCCGACCTTGCGCATCGATGCGTTGACCGTCGGCGGCACGGCGACCGCCTAGAGGCGCGCCGTCAGTCGGCCTTGGTCGGTGCCTTGGCGTAGTCGGCTTCGTTCACCGGCTCGAACCAGCTGGTGGCCCGGCCCTGGTCGTCGGTCTCCGACATGGCAAGATGGCACATCATCGTGTCCGGCGCCGAGCCGTGCCAGTGGCGCGCGTTGGGCGGAATGACCACCGTGTCGCCCGCCGTGATCTCCTGCACCGGCCCGCCCTCGAGCTGATAGCGGCCGACGCCCGACAGGACATAGAGGATCTGGCCGACCGCATGCTGGTGCCAGTTGGTGCGTCCACCCGGCATAAACGTCACACGCGAGGCGCGCAGCCGCGATGGTTGTTCCGGTGCGTACACCGGATCCGACAGAACGGCGCCGACGAAATTCGCCGCTTCCGCCTTGGCGGTCGGACGGGACGCAGCCCGCATGATTCTTGGGCGCATGATGGCTCCTCCCTCTCTCTCGCGTGAACTCACCAAGTCTATCGCGTCTCCGCCAGCCGTAGCGACTCCAGAAAGCGGGTCGCAGCACTCATCGACTTCATGTCACCCTTGGTTGTGACCAGCATCCGGTAGAGCCGGTCCTTCACGATGTAGGTGCGCATCATCACTCTGGAGGCGTTGGTATCCTCGATGTCGAGGGCATAGCCGTCCCACCCCTGCAGGGTGGTCGGCTCGTCAAGCACGTACTTGAAGCGGCTGCGCGGGAAGGCCTTCTCGGCCTCGCCGCGGCCGAGGTCGCGCGCCATCGCCTTGGTGTCGCGACTGGAGAACCAGCCAGGATCGTAGTCGACGTAGTCGAAATCGAACAACTCGTCGTCGCGCTTGGACTGCCAAGCCACGCGTTCGCCGGCGTGACCCTTCTCCTTCTCCGCGGCCGTGGTCTTGGTGGCCGGCGCCGGCATTTCCAGCCGGAACCTGAGATCGCTGCCGACGACGGTCTGCCAATCGGCAGGCTGCGCGCCGGCAGGTTGCGCACTCGCCATCGTGGGCACCATCAGGACAGAGAAAACGAGGAGACGACGCTTCATGCCGGCGGCACGAGGTCTTTGCGGCCCGACCAGTCCCAGGCAAGGCCGGTGCGCGAGACGCCGAGCAACAATCCGTGCAGTTCCTTGGGATGGATCCAGCCGCCGTCGGGATCGGTGACCGGGTCGGCGCCGCGCGGCGTGTAGCGGGCGTTGGCGTCGAGCAGGCGCTGACGCACGTTCGGCCAGTCGTGGACCTCGACGTAGCACATGTAGAGCGAATCGCCGTGCTTGTGGGCGTAACGGCCCATGGCGTGGACGTTGTCGGTGACCTGGCTCAACTCGATGCGATCGAGCCGATTGGGCGGATCGAACAGGGTGAGCGTGCCGATATAGCCGAAGCGTTCGCTGCCGATCTCGCTGAATCGTGACGGATCAAGCCCGAACAGCCCGGCATAGACCGCGGCTGCGCGCCGCCAGTCGCTGATCAGCGTGTTGGTCGTCTCGTAGAGAAAGGATACCGGGCCGACACGCGGCCTGTAGGTGCTCTCCGAAATGACGATCGGCAAGCCGAAGGTGGCATCCGAAGCGAGGTAGAGCTGTTCGGCGTCGCGATCATAGGCGATGCCGAGCCCCTCCCAGCGCCTCACCATGCTGTCGAGGTCGGCGGTGCAGTAGCCCGCCGTCATCAGCCCTTCGCCGCGCTTGGCAAGAAAATCCTGCGTAAGACCCGCGCCGTCGGGCTCGCAGAGCTCGAACTCGCTCTCGCCGACGGCAAGGATCGTACGCTTGGCCCCGAGATGGCGGCTATGGTCTCGGCGCGCCACTTCGCAGCCCAGCAGCTGGCCGAAACGCGGCGCCGCCTTGGCGGCATCGTGAACGGCAATCTGGACGCGATCGCAACGGTCGAGCATGGACCGAGCCTACCTCAGTAGGAATAGTCGCGAAACAGCGGCGCGAAGGAGCCCTGCCACTCGCCCTGCCATTTCGCGAGCAGCTCGTCGGCCGGCGCCAATCCGCTGTCGACCGTGCGGTCGAGCGGAAACAGATGGACACTCTCGTCATTGCCGCGCTCGTCGAGACATCGCCGTGCCCTCAGCCCGGCATGAGCAAGCGCCACGACCTCGCGCGCCAGTTCGTTTAGCGGCCGGCCACGGAACACGGTGGACAGCCCCGTCTTGGGCGTCTCGGCGCGGAGGAAATCGTGATCCTGGGCGGTCCAGTCCTTCACCAGGTCCCAGGCGCCATCGAGCGCACCCTGGTCGTAAAGCAGGCCGACCCACAGGGCCGGCAGGGCGTTCAGCGCCGCCCACGGACCGGAATCGGCGCCACGCATTTCGAGGTAGCGTTTTAGCCGGACCTCGGGGAAGGCGGTGGTGACGTGATCGCCCCAGTCGTTCAGGGTCGGCAGCTCGCCCGGCCGTGCCGGCAGCTTGCCCTTCAAGAAATCGCGAAAGTTCTGGCCGGAGGCGTCGATGTACTTTCCGTCGCGATAGACGAAGTACATCGGCACATCGAGCATGTAGTCGACGTAGCGTTCGAAGCCGAAGCCCTGCTCGAACACGAACGGCAGCACGCCGCAACGGTCGGGATCGGTATCCGTCCAGATGTGGCTGCGGTAGCTCTTGAAGCCCACTGCCTTGCCCTCGACGAAGGGCGAATTGGCGAACAGCGCCGTCGCCACCGGCTGCAGCGCCAGCGACACCCGGAACTTCTTCACCATGTCGGCTTCCGACTCGAAGTCGAGGTTGGTCTGGACGGTACAGGTGCGCAGCATCATGTCGAGGCCGAGCTTGCCCTTCTTGGGCATGTACTCGCGCATGATCTTGTAGCGCCCCTTGGGCATCCAGTGCATGTCCTCGCGCTTCCATTGCGGCGCGAAGCCGAGGCCGATAAAGCCCGCGCCGATCTCGCCCGCGACCTCGCCAACCTCGCGCAGATGCTGGGAATTCTCGGCCGCCGTCTCGTGCAGCGTCTCGAGCGGCGCACCCGAGAGTTCGAACTGGCCGCCCGGCTCGAGCGTGATGCTGGCCTTGTCGCGCAACAGCGCGATCGGGTTGTTGCCCTCGATAACCGGCTCCCACCCGAAGCGGGTCAGGCCTTCGAGCAGGGCGCGGATACCGTCCGGCCCTTCATAGGCGAGCGGCTTGAGCGTTGCCTTGTGGTAGCCGAACTTCTCGTGCTCGGTGCCCATGCGCCATGCGGCGCGAGGCTTGTTGCCGGCGACGAAATATTCGATCAGCTGCCGCCGATTCTCAATCGGCGCGCCGCCGCCCGACGGTGGTGCGGACATACGTTGTCGACTCCCTGGTCGCCCGCGGCCTTCTGGGGGCCGGGAGCGGCGCGGCCGCATGAGCATTTCTCACGCGAGCACGCGTCTGGTTCATGATGTTCAAGTTCCCGTCTCCCATGCCGACGGGGGCGAGCGCAAGCGGTCAGACGGTAACCTTAGATGTGCGATAATCTGTATGTAGACACGGCGTCGGCTGCCGCCAGTCGCCGACCAGCGCCTGCCAGCAGGCGAGCGCCGCCAAGGCCGCAGTATCGGCCCTTAAGATGCGCGGGCCCAGCCCCACTGCCATTACATCCTTTATGCGACGAAGTGCGGTGAGTTCCTCCGCCGCGAAGCCACCTTCGGGTCCGATCGCGATCGCCCACGGTCCTGCGCGGGCCGCGGCATCGAGCCCGCCGAGTGCCTCGGCGATCGGCAGGCCGCCGCCTGTTTCGTCGCACATCAGGAGGCGCCTGCCCTCCGGCCAGGCGGCAAGCAGCCGTGCAAGATCGACTGGTTCACGGACCTCGGGGACAGAGAGCCGTTCGGTCTGCTCGGCGGCCTCGACAGCATTGGTGCGCAGTCGCTCGACGTTCACCCGCTCGACGGCGGTGTGGCGAGTGAGCACCGGCTGCAGCACTGAGGCGCCGAGTTCGGTCGCCTTCTCGGCGATGTAGTCGATGCGCGCGCGCTTGACCGGTGCGAAGCAGAGCCACACGTCGGGCTCCACCGCTTGGGCGCGTGTTTGCTCACTTACCTCAGCCACCGCCGACTTCTTGCCGCGGCCGGCCAGCGCCGCCTGCCATTCGCCGTCGCGGCCGTTGAACAGCCGCAGCGGCGATCCGTCGGGTCGCCGCATGACGTGGCGCAGATAGTGAACCTGCGCCTCGCCGAGCGGCACCTCGATCCCGGCCACGAGGTCGGCTTCGACGAAGAGACGCGATACGCTCATGGAGTTCCCAGCTTCATGGCTGCATGATGCCGCCATGACCGCCGACGGAACAACCGGCTTTACCGATATCAACCGCCAGCACTGGTCACTGCGCTACCTGCCGCCGTGGGCCCGGCCCTACGGCCGGTTGTCGCGCTGGGACCGGCCGATCGGCACCTGGCTGCTGCTGTTTCCCTGCTGGTGGTCGCTCACCCTGGGCTTGGCGCCGCAATGGGGCCGCCTGATCGGCTGGATGGCGCTGTTTGCGCTCGGTGCCTTGGCCATGCGCGGCGGCGGCTGCACCTGGAACGACATCGTCGACCGCAAGATCGATGCCCAGGTCGAACGCACGCGCGGCCGGCCGCTGCCGTCGGGCGAGGTGAAGCTCCGCAATGCGCTGATCTGGACGGCGCTGCAGTCTCTGGTGGGCGCCGCCATTCTCTTCAAGCTGAACAAGTTCGCGGGCGGCGTGGCGCTGGCCTCCCTGATCCTGGTCGCGATCTACCCGACGATGAAGCGTCTCACCTCCTGGCCACAGGTCGTGCTCGGCCTCGCCTTCAATTGGGGCGCGCTGGTGGGCTTCGCCGCCGTGACCGGCGAGCTGTCGTGGGCCACGGTTGCGCTCTATGCCGGCGGCGTCGCCTGGACGATGATCTACGACACCATCTACGCCATGCAGGACCAGCGCGACGATGCCGTCATCGGCGTCCGCTCGACGGCGCGACGCTTTGCCGCCGCTCCCCGGCGCTGGCTGTCGCTGTTCGCAGCGCTGGCCTTGGGCGCCTGGGCGCTGGCCGGCCATCTCGCCGCGCTGGGTCCTCTCTATTTCGCGATCCTGGCCGCCGTTGGCCTGCACTTCGTCTGGCAGATTGCCTTCCTGCGCCAGAACGATCCGGCCGACTGCCATTTCAAGTTCAAGGCCAATGCCCTGGTCGGCTGGCTGCTGCTGGCGGCGATTGCCGCCGGCCACCTGGCCTTGCGCTGATGGCGCGCCTGCCGGTCGATCCCGAAGGCTTCATCCGCAACAATACCGCCCTCGAGGTGCCGGTCATGGTGCCGGAGTTCAAGCTGTGGCTCGCCACCGAATACGTGCCGATCTGGCAGGCGACCGAATCGTGGCTGGAGGAGCAGAACGTCGATCCGCCCTATTGGGCCTTCTGCTGGCCGGGCGGTCAGGCAATCGCGCGCTACCTGCTCGACAATCCCGAACTGGTGCGCGGCAAGCGCGTGATCGACTTCGCCGCCGGTTCCGGCGTTTCCTCGATGGCCGCGGCCCGCGCCGGAGCGGCGTCGGTGACCGCCAACGACATCGATGCGCTGTCGTTGGTGGCAGCACGCCTCAACGGCGAGGCCAATGGCCTTTCCTTCGAGGTCAGCGCGGAAGACTGGCTGGCCGCCGCCGCGGGCAACCCCGATGCCGACGTGGTGATTGCGGGCGATGTCTGTTACGAGCGCGACATGTCGGTGCGTGCGCTGGCCTGGCTGCGCGGCCACGCGCGGCGGGGACGGCTGGTGCTGCTGGGCGACCCCGGCCGCAACTACTTCAGCGCCCAGGGCCTCGAAGAACGGGCCCGCTACGACATCCCAACCTCCCTGCAGCTCGAGAACCGGGGCATGCGCGAGACGGTTGTCTGGCGCGTCCTGCCTCATCCCTAGGCAGCGTTAAGAATTCCTTCACTGTTCTTTCACACAGGATTGGGCTACACGGCCGCGACATGCCTCCGAAGACACAAAAACCCAGGATCAAGGCGGCCGATTTCGCCACCCTCTACGATGGCTTCAACGCCCCCGTCTCGCGCTTCGATTGCGGTCGCAAATGCGCCCCGCTGAACGGCGGCGAGCCTGTCTGCTGCTCGACCCAGAATGCCGTGCCGGTGGTGCACAAGGTCGAGTTCGACCTGCTGAAGACCCGCACCGACCTGTGGTCCAAGTTCAAGCCCTACGACTACGCCACCAAGCAGATCGTGGCCGAGCTCACCAGCGACTGCATGGCGATCCACTGCAAGGGCGCGCGGCACTGCGAGCGCGACAACCGCACCATCGCCTGCCGCGGTTTCCCCTTCTATCCCTACCTCACCCGCGAGCGGCAGTTCGTCGGCATCGGCACCTACTGGGTGTTCGAGGACCGCTGCTGGATGATGTCGAACCTCGAGATCGTCGACGCCAAGTTCGTCCGCGAGTTCATCGCCACCTACGAGGCGCTGTTCTTCAAGGACCACGCCGAGTTCGAGACCTACGTCGACTTCTCCGCCTCGGCGCGGCGCGTCTACTCGCGCTGGAAGCGCGAGATCCCGCTGCTCGGCCGCAAGGGCGAGCTGCTGATCGTGGCGCCTTCGACCGGCGAGATCCGTCCCGGCCGCAAGAAGGACTTCCCCAAGGCGGCACCCTTCACCTCCGAAAAGGAATATCGTGAGGCCGTGAAGGAAGCCGGCGGCGAGGTCCCGAAGGAAGGCCTTCGACCGAACTGACCCCGCGCCGTTATCCTTTGAGCCGTCGTCGCCTTGCCTGGCTGTTGCTGTTCCTGTCGCCGGCGTTCTTCGCCGTCAACATGCTGATGGCACGCTATGCCACCTTCGTGCCGCCCAACGCGCTGGCACTCGGCCGCTGGCTCCTGGTGGCCCTCCTCCTGCTGCCCTTCGTCTGGTCCCGCCTCGTCCGCCACCGCCATGCCCTGGCGCGCGAATGGCCCGACCTCTTGATGCTGGGCGCGGTCGGCATGTGGATCTGCGGCGCCTGGGTCTATATCGGCGGCCGCACGACGCCCGCCCTCAATATCGGCCTGATCTATGCCGCCTCGCCGATCCTGGTCGTGGCGCTGGGCCGCCTGCTCTACCGCGAGAAACTGACGGCGGGGCGCATCGCCGGCATCGTGCTCTGCCTGGCGGGTGTCGCCGCGGTCTTCGCCAAGGGACGGTTCGACAATCTCCTGTCCGTGCGCTTCAGCGAGGGCGATCTCTGGATCGCCGCCGCCTCGGCCTGCTGGGGCCTTTACTCGGTGCTGCTGAAGCAGCGGCCGAGCGCGCTCGATCCGCTGACCAGGCTCTGTGCCATCTCCGTCGCCGGGTCGCTGGTGCTCCTGCCCTTCGCGTTGGGCGAGGCGGCGTTCTGGCACGGCCCTGATTTCGCCGACTGGCGCACCTGGGCGATCTGGATCGTGCTCGCCATCGTGCCGGGCGTCGGCGCCTACGGCGCCTTCGGCTTCTGCATCCGCGAACTCGGGCCCTCGGTCACCAGCGTGTCGATGTACCTGGGCCCGCTCTACGTCGGCCTGATGGCCTGGGCGGCCCTTGGCGAGGCGCCGCAGTGGTACCATCTGATCGGAACGCTGCTGGTGCTGCCCGGCCTCTTCCTGGCCACGCGCCCGCCTGCCAAAGGAGCCTGACATGCGCGCCCTGCTCACTGCGCTGCTACTGCTGATGCCGTCCCTCGCATCCGCCGAGGAGATCGGCGCGGTCAGCTACCGCTTCAAATGGGTGGGTCCCAACGACAAGATCGCCATCGAAGCCTTCGACGATCCCGACGTGGCGGGCGTCACCTGCTACATCGCCCGCGCCCGCACCGGCGGCATCAAGGGCGCCTTTGGCGTGGCCGAGGATCCGGCCCAGGCCTCGATCTCGTGCCAGCAGACCGGGCCGGTCGATCCGTCAAAGCTCGACAAGCTCAAGAGCCCGCACGAAGTCTTCAGCGAGCGCGCCTCGCTGATCTTCAAGACCACTCAGGTCGTGCGTTTCTGGGACCCCAAGCGCCGCGCGCTGGTCTATCTCACCTACACCGACCGCGTGATCGAAGGCAGCCCGCAGAACTCCATCAGCGTGGTCCCCGTCGGGGCCAAATAGTGGACCATTTCCTGGCACAGCTCGTTGTGCCACGCCGTGTCCCGCTGCCTGTGCCACGAAGCGGCCTCAAGCCCTTGATCTGTCGCGGCAATCGCCCCCCGACAAACTGTGCCACCGAGGCCCGCCCCTCGCCGGGATGAGAATCCCGGAGCCGATCGCCGGAGTGGACCATTTCGTGGACCATTCGAGGTCAGTCAGGGCCCATGAAAAACGCCCGCCGGATTTCTCCGCGAGCGTCTCCCATCGTAGCGAAAATATTAGCAAAAACCTGTAAAATCTGCAAATGCATGCAGTGCCAGCACGTCGATTTTTGGAGGAGCACCCCGTATGACCCAGCCCCTGCCCACCTGGCGATCGCTGCTGTTCGTGCCGGTGCTGGCCGAACGCTTCGTGGCGAAGGCCCATACCCGTGAAGCCGACGCCATCATCCTCGACCTCGAGGACTCCATCGTGCCGGCGAACAAGGCGGCGGCGCGGGCCGCCCTGGCCGCCGCCGTACCGCGCGTCGCGCAAAGTGGTGCCGACGTCACGGTCCGCATCAATCGCCCACTCGACCTCGCCGTGCCCGACATCGCCGCGGCGGTCATGCCCGGCGTCGCGGCCCTGATGCTGCCCAAGGTCATGGGGCCGGAGCATGTGCGCCTGCTGGCCGAGCTGGTGACGGACCGGGAGGCGGCCCTCGGGATGCCGATCGGCCACACGCGCTTCCTCGCCCTGATCGAGGGACCCGCGGCACTGCCGCACCTCTTCGCCATCGCGGCCGAGCCGCGCATGGCGGGAATGTCGGTCGGCGGCGAGGACATGGCGACCGAACTCGGCGCCACGCCCTCGGCCGACAGCATGTACGTCTTCGCCATGCAGGGCCTGGC
>JAUXST010000335.1 GCA_030679805.1 Reyranella sp.
GCCTGCGATACGCCTTGGCCGTCGTTCTCCTGGTCGTTGGCGCCAGACTGGTCGTTTCCTAGACAGCTCAGCCGGCGACAAAGCTCTGGTACATGAACTTCAGGTCCTGGGTTTCCTGCGGCGTGATCTCGCCGTCGAGCACCCGCGCCTCGAGGCCGCGCAGCTTGCGCTTGATCTCGGAGGGCGTGCGCGGGCTCAGCAGCACCATGAAGAACTGCTCGTGCGGCGAGAGCTCGCGCTGGTCGCGGCGGTAGCCGAAGGGGCCGGTGCCGGTCGCGTGCCCGATGGCGGGGAGGGGAAGGGCGGGCGTCCCGATCTCGGGCGCCAGCACGTCGCCCCAGGAGAGGCCCGCTTCGCGGACCATCGTCGAGGCGAGTTTGGCGGCCGCCAGCGCCTCGCCGGCATTGCTGCTGTCGAGGATTTCGAGGACCTTGACCAGGATGGCGCGGTTGACTGTCGACACGGGCCTCATGCCTTTGACTATTGGATGAGGAAGCGGCACTAAGTACCTACAAGATATAGTCTCTCCCCTGGCGGAGCAAGGACCACGCGTGACTGCTCCCGAAACCTCCCGTCCGAACGCCTTTCCGATTTACCTGGTTGGCCTCGGGAGCTGGTTCGTGCCGCTCGGCATCCAGATGGTGCTGTTTCCCTGGCTGGTCGCCGTGGTGCTGCACATGGACGCCTTCGCCGTGGGCGCGGCCCAGGCGGCGTTGATGGCGCCGTCGCTGCTGTTCCTGCCGCTGGGCGGCCTCGTGGCCGACCGCGGCAACGCCCGCCGCCTGCTGCTGCGCTATCACCTGCTCTATGCCCTGCCGCCGCTGGCGCTCGCCCTGGTGCTGTGGGGCGGCGGCCTCAGCTACCCGCTGCTGATCGCCTATGGCCTGATCGCGGGCTCGATCAGCGCCTTCGCCATCCCGACGCGCGACGCGCTGCTGCCCGTCATGGCGCCGAAAGGCGGCCTGCCGCGCGCGGTGGCACTGGCCACGGCGCTGCAGTTCGGCGGCCAGCTTTTGGGCATCGCCTGCGCCTCGACCGCCGATCGCTTCGGCCCGCTGCCGCTCCTCCTACTGCACGCATCGCTGCTGCTGCTGGGATGCCTGGCCGTCGCGCGCCTCCCCGATCCGCCGCCGCATCCGCCGGCCGAACACCCGGGCTTCTGGCGCAGCGTCGGCGAGGGCGTGTCGGTGGCGGCGAAATCCGACCAGATCTGGCCGGTGCTGCTGCTCAACCTCGGTGTCGGCATCTTCTACGTCGGACCCTTCATGGCCATCCTGCCGCTCGTCGTGCGCGACAACTATCACGGGAGCGCCGGAGAGCTGGCCATCGTGAACCTCGCCTTCTGGGCCGCCACCATCGTGGCGGCGGTCGCTTTCGCCGGTCTTGCGCGCCGCTTCACGCTGCGCGGCCGGCTGATCAGCCTCGCCGTCGCCGTGGGCACGGTCGTTCTGGTGGCGATGGCCAGCCTGCCGTCGTTCCCGCTCTTCGTGGCGCTGAACTTCGTCTGGGGCCTGGGCGCCGGCATCACCATGACCCAGAGCCGCACTGTCGTGCAGATCGTGGCCCCGGCCACCCACCGCGCCCGCCTGATGTCGCTGTTCCAACTCTGCCTGGGTGGCGGCGGCCCGATCGGCGCCCTGATCACCGGCACCCTCTGTTCGATCTGGGGCCTGCAGGTTGCCATGCTGCTGCCGGCCTTCGCGATGATGCTGCTGATCGCCGTCGTTCTCTTCCGCTCGCAGCTCTGGTCGATGCGGACGGTGGAGTAGGAGCAGGGGAGCGGACCTTGTCCGTATTCAAGTAGCGACCTCACGCTGCGGATGGGCTGCCGTTGCTTCACGCGGTTGACCAATGGCTTCTCAAAAAAGATCGAGAACCACGCGCACGCCGTGGCACTTCACATGATGTTCTACAATTTCGGCCGGGTTCATAAGACGCTGCGCGTCACGCCTGCGATGCAGGCTGGGATTACCGATCACGTTTGGTCGCTGGAGGAGATCGCAGCACTCCCGCAGTGATGGGCGCTAACGTGTATAGCCCTTGATTAAAATGCGGACGATCACCCCGGTAGAGTCAGGTTGGACGTAGCCAAATAACCACAGCGGCTTTCCATCATATAAAATGGAGCCGCCCCCAAGTCGAAACTCGGCCAAATTAAAGCCGCCGCCACGAGGATGCATATCCAACGTACAGGAGAAGTATCCGGGGCTGTCCTGCTTTGGCTCATAGATTACGTAGCATCCCGGCGGCGCGTCGGAGATCGAAAATGGTTTGGGATGGCCGTTGTCTTGGGGCAGCCATTTGGTCAGAAGCGCCACCTTTGGCACATGGAAAATGAACTCATTCCCGAGCCATTTGCCTTCGCGCTTGAGGTGCCATGGCGCGAGAACTAGACGAACAAGGAAGACGATCACCCATGCCGCCCCGATGGCCGCAAGTGCGCCAACGATCTGACCCTCGGGACCGTCCGCGAATATCAACTTGCGCCCGCCCGCTTCAAAGAGAAGCAACGCGAGGAGAGGCCAAATGATCGGGCTGAGATTGTTCGCGCTGGGGATCGAGCCTCGGAAGGCGATTCGGATGCAGCGCCAGACAAACCAGCGGACGCGCCTTGCCCGGAGGTATGGCCGCAACATTGGGTTGACC
>JAUXST010000344.1 GCA_030679805.1 Reyranella sp.
GGCGCGCCAATCGCCACGCGGCGACAGCGAGCCGCCCGACGAAATTTTCGGCCCGTTGGGCAGTGCCGACCGCTTGAACTGGTTGGTGAAGAAGCGGCGCAGGAAGAGGGTCATCCACTTGCGGATTTCTTCCAGCGTGAAGGCGCGCTTGGATCCCGCCGGCACATTGGCGGGCCAGGCGCCCTTGCCGACATCGTGCCAAGCGTTCCAGGCGAGGAAGGCGATCTTCGAGGGCCGGTAGCCGAGCCGCGTCAGGTAATAAAGATTGAAGTCCTGCAACGCATAAGGCCCGACCGACTGCTCGGTCGACTGGATGACCCCGCCCTCGCCCGGTGGGATCAGCTCCGGCGAGATTTCCGTGTCGAGAATATCGTGCAGCGTGGCGGCCGTATCCTTGTCGACATCGCCCGAGGCGGCGACGAAGCGGATCAGGTGCTGGATCAACGTCTTGGAAACCGAGCCGTTGGGATTGTAGTGGGACATGTGATCGCCCACGCCGTAGGTGCACCAGCCGAGGCCAAGCTCCGACAGATCGCCGGTGCCGACGACCATACCGCTATGCTGGTTGGCCAGCCGGAACAGGTAGTCCGTGCGCAGGCCCGCCTGCACGTTCTCGAACGTGACGTCGTAGATCTTCTCGCCGCGGCCGAACGGATGGCCGATATCGGTCAACATCTGCTTGGCCGTGGGCTTGATGTCGATTTCGGCGGCCGTGACGCCCAGCTCGCGCATCAATCGCCAGGCATTCTTGTGGGTTTTGTCCGAGGTGCCGAAGCCCGGCATCGTGTAGGCCAGCACGGTCTTGCGATCGAGGCCCAGCAGGTCCATTGCCCGGCAGGCCACCAGCAGCGCATGCGTCGAATCGAGGCCGCCCGACACACCGATGACGGCGCGCTGGACGCGGCTCGACTGCAGCCGCTGCGCCAGGCCCTGGACCTGGATGTTGTAGGCCTCGTAGCAATTGTCACGCAGCTTGGCCGGATCCGACGGCACGTAGGGGAACCGCTCGATGGCGCGCTGCAACGGCACGCTCTTCTTCGGGGCATCGAGTTCGAACGTGAGGGCACGGAAACGCGTCACGCGCGCGCCTTCGTTAGCCGCGCAGTCCGCGAAGGCATTGTAGCGCAGCCGCTCCTGGCGGATGCGGCCAAGGTCGATATCGGCTTGGATGACGACCGACTCCTTGGCGAAGCGCTCGGATTCCGCCAGTTCGTCGCCGCACTCGAAGATGGCCGCATGGCCGTCCCAGGCCAGATCGGTCGTCGACTCGCCCGCCCCCGACGCCGAATAGGCATAGGCCGCAACAGCGCGCGACGACTGGCTGCCGCACAGCAGGCGGCGCGTCTCGGCCTTGCCGATGGTGATGTTGCTGGCCGACAGGTTCACCAGCACTTCTGCACCGGCGAGCGCTGCGTGGCTCGACGGCGGCACCGGCACCCAGATGTCTTCGCAAATCTCGACGTGAAAAGTGAACGGGATGCTGCCGGTCGACCGGAAGAGGAAGTCGGTGCCGAACGGCACCGACTGGCCGGCAAGCCTGATTTCCGGCTCCAGCACGTTGGCGCCCGACACGAAATGCCGCTTCTCGTAGAACTCGCGGTAGTTCGGCAGGTAGATCTTGGGCACCACGCCCAGGATCGCGCCGCGATGGACGACGATGGCCGTGTTGTAGAGCCGTCCACGTACCCTGAGCGGCGCGCCGACAATCAGGACCGGATTGAGCTTCTTCGACGCCTTCACCACCTCGGCAATGGATCGCTCGACCTCGTCGAGCAGCGCGTCCTGCAGCAACAGGTCCTCGATCGCATAGGACGAGAGCCCCAGTTCCGGGAAGACCATGAGCGCGGCCCCGACCTTGTCGCCCTCGACCGCCAGCCTCAGCGTTTCGGCAAGGTTGAACGGCGCATCGGCGACCCGGGTGCGCGGAACGCAGCAGACGATGCGTACAAAGTCATGGCTGTAGAGGGAGAAAAAATCGGACATCGGAACTCCAGTGACATTCTACAGTCCGATGGCGCTCGATTGAGATCAAGAGCTTGTGGTGCGGCGATGGTGGGCGCGACAGGGATTGAACCTGTGACCCCTGCCATGTCAAGACAGTGCTCTACCGCTGAGCTACGCGCCCATCGCCGCTTGCGTTGCGCTGTGTCGGTACACAGCCAGACGCGGAAGCCCGGTCGTCTACATCGCTCTCCGGAGATTGGCAAGAGCAGGCGCGTGACGCGCCTCGCCTCGCGCGCTATGAGGCTGGGATGGATTTCCCGCCACCCAGACCTGACCGCGAGGCCACCGATCATCAGGCCTTGGACTGTAGCCTGCCGGAGCGTCAGACCCGTCCCGTGGTGGTCGCCTCGCCGCACAGCGGATCGAACTATCCGGCCGAATTCCTTGCTCAGGTCGCCGTGCCGCTCGCGGCCTTGCGCCGAGCCGAAGATGCCTTCGTCGACGAGCTGTTTGGCGCCGCGCCATCGCTCGGCATGCCCCTGCTGGCCGCCCGCTTCCCACGCTCCTACGTCGACGCCAATCGCGAACCCTACGAACTCGATCCGGCCATGTTCGAGGGGCCATTGCCACGCCCGCTCAATCACCGGACCACCCGCGTCGCCGCGGGTCTCGGCATGATCCCGCGCGTGGCGGCCAGTGGCGAGGCGATCTACCGCGGCCGGGTCCCGGCTGAAATGATCGAACACCGGCTCGAGACCTGCTGGCGGCCTTATCACCTGACTTTGTCGAGCCTGATCGAACAGACCTACAGCAGGTTCGGCGCCGCGCTGCTGATCGACGCCCATTCGATGCCGTCGTCGGTGTCGAGCCTGGGCCCGCGCGAGCGCGATTCCCGTGTCGATATCGTGCTGGGCGACAATCACGGCGAATCCTGTGCGCCCGAACTGGTCGAGTACGCCGAACATTGGCTGGCCGGCCGCGGCCTGCGCGTCCTGCGTAACCAGCCCTATGCCGGCGGTTTCACGACGCAGCGCTACGGTCGCCCCGGACTTGCCCGGCACGCATTGCAGATCGAAATTAACCGGGCGCTCTACATGGACGAAGCACGGCACGAAAAGCTGCCAGTGGCCGGCGTCGTGGAACGGCTGATGGCCGGCTTGCTGGCAGAGATCGGCAATCATGCCCTGGAAATCCTGCTCCCGCGACCGCTCGCCGCCGAGTAGGCTTCGCCGACCGGGCCTCAAGCGAACGGCCAAAAAAAGGGGCCGTGACAAGCACGGCCCGAGTTTAGGGAGGAAACGCCCAAGACGGGCATACAGCAAACAATGAAGGTCACCGAGGTGACGTTTGCTGCCCACAGAGAATGGTGCACCTGCGAAGAGATTTCAAGAGCGAAAAAGAGCCCTGAATTCACATATTTAGCCAAGGTGGAGATCAAATTCGGGTGTGTCTTTCTTGCAACGCACCATACTTCCGCGACACAGCTATGCACTGGATGCATTTCTCCACCAGACGCAGGTGGCACGGATTTATGTAGATTGCTCAAGGGCTTAATTCAGGTTGGAGGCAGTTTTGGCGAAAAAGTTCGTAGTTGCGATGATGATGCACGAGACGAACACGTTCTCGCCCCTGCCCACCCCGATCGAGTCGTTCGCCCGCGCCGGCGATCTGAGTGGTGCCCTCGCCATCAAGGAAGCCGAGGGCACCAACACCTCGCTCGGAGGTTTCATCGAAGTCGCCCACCAGGCAGGGGCGGAATTCGCCGTCCCGATGGCCGCGTCGGCTCATCCCTCGGGCCTCGTCACCAAGGCCGCCTACGAGCAGATGACGACGGCCATCGTCGATGAGGTCAAGAAGGGCTGCGATGCCATCCTCCTCGCACTGCACGGTGCGATGGTGGCGGAGCACTACGATGACGGCGAAGGTGAACTGCTCAACCGCATCCGGAAGATCGCGCCCGACGTGCCGATCGCCGTCGCGCTCGATTTCCATACCCAGATGACCGCCGCCATGATCAACGGCGCCACGATCATCACCGGCTATCGCACCTATCCGCATATCGACATGGCCGATACGGCGCGCCGCGCCGGCCGCACGCTGATGCGGACACTGGCTGGCGAAATCGAGCCGAAGATGGTGTGGGGCAATCGGCCGATCATGAGCAGCTCGCTGGTCCACACACCGTCGCGCGAGCCGATGAAGACGCTGATGGGCATGGCCAACCAGGCCGAGGACACCGGCCAAGTGCTGAACGCCTCGGTGTTCGGCGGCTTCCCGCAGGCCGACATCCCTCACCTTGCGCTCTCCTCCGTCATCGTCTGCGACAAGCGCACGGCCGAGGGAGAGATCTTGCTGAACAAGATCCTCGATACCGCGTGGGAGAAGCGCGAAGGCTTCCTGTTCCATCCCGAGCCGCTGTCGGTCCAGGTTGCGCGCGCCAAGTCGCTCGACGGCGGCCCCGTCGTGATGGCCGACCACGGCGACAACACCGCCTCGGGCGGCACCCAGGACGTGATGAGCGTGGTCGAGGAGGCGATCAACCAGGGCATGGAAGATGCCTGCGCCGGCCCGATCTGCGACCCCACCTGCGTCGAGCAGATGATCAAGGCCGGTGTCGGCGCCGAGGTGACGCTGGATCTCGGCGGCAAGATCGACATGCCGGCCATGGGCCTCAAGGGCAAGCCGCTCCGGATCATCGGCAAGGTCAAGGCCATCACCGACGGCCAGTTCACCGTCACCGGCCCGATGGCCACCGGCACGACGGTACGCATGGGCCGCACGGCGGTGCTCGACACCGGCAAGATGCAGATCGTGGTGTCGGAGAAGCGGGCCGAGCCCTACGACCTCGGCGTCTTCACTCACTGCGGCATCGATCCGCGGCGCAAGAAGTTCGTCCTCATCAAGTCGCGGCAGCATTTCCGTGCCGGCTTCGAGCCGATCGCCAAGCATATCGTGATGTGCGACGGCGACGGCTGCACCGCGTCCGACCTCAAGTTGTTCAAGTACACCAAGGTCAAGCGACCGCTCTATCCGTTCGACCTCGACATGCGGCTCGGCCGCAACGAAGCCTAGGAGTCTGTTATGGCCACTTACGACATCGTCATCCGCAACGGCCAAGTGGCCGACGGCACGGGCAAGAAGCTGTTTGCCGCCGACGTGGCGCTAAAGGGCGACCGCATCGCCGCCATCGAGGCGCCGGGTTCGCTGAAGGGCGACAACGAGATCGATGCCGCGGGCAAGGTCGTGGCGCCGGGCTTCATCGACGTCCATACGCACGATGACACGGCGCTGATCGACAATCCGACCATGGCCATGAAGGCGAGCCAGGGCGTGACGACGGTGGTCTGCGGCAATTGTGGCGTCTCGGCCGCGCCCTATCTCAACACCGACGTCGGCCACTGGATGTCGCTGATCATCAAGAAGAAGGAGAACGTCTCGAAGGACTTCGCCGGCTTCGCGGCCAAGGTCGAGGCGGCCAAGCCCGCGATCAACGGTGCCTTCCTGATCGGCCACGGCACCTTGCGCATGAACGCCATGGGCGACGATCTCAACCGCGTCGCCACGGCGCCCGAGATCAAGCTGATGCGCGAGCTGCTCGACCAGAGCCTCGGACAGGGTGCCATCGGCATGTCGAGCGGCCTCTTCTATGCCGTATCCAACGCGGCCTCGACCGACGAGGTCGCCGAGGTCGCCGCCCCTCTCGCCAAATGGGGCGGCGTCTACACCGCGCACATGCGCGACGAGGGCGACCATATCCTGAAGGCGATGGATGAGACCTTCGAGATCGGCCGCCGCGCCGGCGCCGAGATCATCGTCTCGCACCACAAGTGTTCGGGCCGCTCCAACTTTGGCCGCATGGTGGAGACGCTGCCCAAGTTCACCGATGCGATGAAGCAGCAGCAGATCGCCTTCGACGTCTATCCCTATGTCGCGGGCTCGACGATCCTGCGCTCCGACATGCTGGATCGCGCCGACAAGGTGCTCATCACCTGGTCCGAAAAGGTCCCGGGCATGAGCGGTCGCGACCTCAAGGAGATCGCGCAGGAAATGGGCTGCTCGATGAAGGAAGCCGCCGACCGCATCCAGCCCGCGGGCGCCATCTACTTCATGATGGACGAGAAGGACGTGCAGGCCGCAATGGCGCATCCCGGCGCCATGATCGGCTCGGACGGCATCCCCTTCGACGCCCATCCGCATCCGCGCCTGTGGGGCACCTTCCCGCGCGTGCTCGGCCACTATTCGCGCGACCTGAAGCTCTTCCCGCTGGAAGATGCGGTGCGCCGCATGACGTCGTATTCGGCGCAGCGCTTCCATCTCACCAAGCGCGGCGAGGTGAAGGCCGGCTTCTACGCCGACCTCTGCATCTTCGATCCGGCGACGGTGATCGATACGGCGACCTTCGAGAAGCCGATCTCGCCGGCCAAGGGCATCGATACCGTGCTGTGCAACGGCGCGATCGCGTGGCGTGATGGCAAGCCGGGCGGCGGCCGCGCCGGCCGCGCGCTCAAGCTTCAGGACATGCAGGCCGAGGCGAAAGCCTAATTGGCGCCTTCGTCGCGGCGCGTGCGCTCCATGCGTTCGTGGCGCTCCTGCGCCTCGACCGAGAGCGTCGCGATCGGACGCGCCTCGAGCCGCTTCAGCGAGATCGGCTCGCCGGTCTCCTCGCAGTATCCGTAGGTGCTTTCGTCGATCGACTTCAGTGCCTGGTCGATCTTTGAGATCAGCTTGCGGAAGCGGTCGCGGGTACGCAGTTCGAGAGAACGATCAGTCTCGGCGGTGGCGCGATCGGCGAGATCGGGCTGCGCCAGGCTCTCCTCCTGCATGTTCTGCAGCGTCTGATTGGATTCCTCAATCAGCTCGTTCTTCCACTTCAACAGTTTCTGCCGGAAGTACTCCTGCTGCATCGGGTTCATGAAAGATTCGCGGTCGGTAGGACGGTAGTTCTGCGGCAACGTAATCGACATCGTCGGCAACTCCACTCGCAGCGACTGGACATCCGCCTCGGGGAAAGGCGGACTTTCAAGGCGCGCGGAGTATAGGGATGGTCGGTTACGCTGCAAGATCGTTCGTGACCGACGGTGGATTCTTGCCGTGCACTGCAACATAAAATCCCTTCAACAAAGAGTCATATTCGAGAGCCTTTGGAAGGCTGTCTGCCCTAGCTCTATTGCAACGCAGCAAATGCCTCCAAACTGAGCAGTCGGGCGAAGGCTGCAGACAGATCGAAAGCAGGCTCGGCGCTCGCTGCCTGCCCCGCCGCGACCTCCAGCGACGTTCCCGCGGCCAGCGAAACCATGAAGGCCACCTCCCCTGCGTCCAGGACGATGAACGCCGCGTCATCGGATCGGCGCAGCACCAGGAGATCCGCCTGGCCGGCATCGAGGTCGACCGTGTTGGCCGAGGTGTCAGGCTGGGAGGCATGCCAGATCCGGTGGATCGGGTAGCGCGAGCGGATCAGGGCGGCACCCGCGGACAAGGCGACCGACAGCGACGGCAGGCGCTCGGCCGCGATCCCGGCCAGATCGGCCGCGGCGAGCCGCCGGCCCTTCGGGCTGTGGAAGGCGACGTTCAGGGCCCAGTCCAGCCGGGCGATGTCGGCCAGATACGGCAGGGCACGCCCGGGTTCATACGCCCCGACGAAGGCGGGGAAATCGGCACCGTATTCGGCAAGCACCGGCTGGGCGGGCAGCGCCTCGGCGACGAAGCTTTGCGCCAGGCCGCGAAAGAAGCCCTCGCCGACCAGAGCCTGGACTGTCGGAAAGGTGGCAGCGAGCGCGGCACTGAGACTGTGAGCCACATGGTGCCGATAGACGCGCAGGCGCGCCTCGGCCGAGATCGTGTCGCCCACGACGGCTGCCGCGAGGTCGGCGCGATCGCCGCCGGCGACGTCATTGGCAACATGGGCGGCGAACGCCGCCTGGAGGTCAGGCAGCGCGAGCGGCATCGGGGCTGGCGCTCCTGATCGCGCGGTCGGCCTTGGCTGCTTCGTCGAGCAGCACCGAAAGGGCCGGAATGTCGGTGTCCCATTCAATGAGCGTCGGCCGCACGCCGTAACGCCTGAGGGCCGTGTCGAACAGTGTCCAGGCCTCGGGTCCGACGCGGCTGCCGTGATCGTCGATCAGCATCGGCTCGCCATCGCAGTCGTTCACGGCATGCCCGGCCAGATGATATTCGGTGATCGCCTCGTCCGGCAGGCCCGACAGCCAGTTACGCGGATCGAGGCGCAGGTTGTGCGCCGTCACGACGATGTTGTTGATATCGAGCAGCAGGCCGCAGCCGCTGCGCCGCGCCAGTTCGGCCAGGAACTCCGGCTCGGTGAGCGTCGAATGGGCAAAAGCCAGGTAGCAGGACGGGTTCTCGATTGAAACCTGGCGCCCCAGCGCCTCCTGCAGGCGTCCGACATTGCGCACGACCACGTCGAGCGCTTCCTCGGTGTAGGGCAGCGGCAGCAGGTCGTTGAAATAGCGGCCGCCGTGGACGCTCCATGACAGGTGGTCGGAGACGTAAGCAGGTTCGAGCCGCTTCACCAGCGCAGCGACTCGGGCGAGATGGTCCGCGTCGAGACCGTCGGCCGATCCCAGCGACAGGCCGACGGCGTGGACCGAGAAGACGTAGCTCTCGCGCAGCCGCTCGATCGCCTGCCGCGCGGGCGAAGCGCCCAGGTAGTTCTCGGCGTGGATTTCGAGACAGCCGGTCGCCGGCCGGTCGCGCGCGATCTCCGCCAGATGCGGCGCGCGCAGCCCGATGCCGGCGACCTGCGCCATATGGCTACTTCTTGGAAGCGAGACTGCCGCCCACGATCTTCTCGCAGGCGCCCTTGGGGACGCTCAGCCACGCGTCGGTCTGGGCGTCCTTCTTGGACGTGCCGGCGCAGGAGGAGGTAGCGGTCTGGCAGTCGTTCTTGCCGGCCTTGGAGATGCCGTAGCACTTCTCGGTGTTGCCCTGGGCCTGGACGGCCACCGGCAGAACGAGGGCGGCGGCGAGGGCCGAGGCGATGGCGATGCGGGTATTGGTCATGCGGTTCTCCTAGGTGATGACGGCAGCATCATACGCCAAACCAACCTCACCTTCCCTCACACGCCGGCTATCGTTTCGATAGCCTGTGATCACAGAAACTTGACGCCAGCCGCCGCTCCGCCTTGGCGAATTCGGCCGGCGTGTTGACGTTAAGGAACGGCTCTGCCCCGCCCGGCCAGATCAGTTCGGCGAAGTTGTAGCGCCGGGCGAACTCCTCGACCCGGCGCACGCCCTCCTCCAGCACCGCGTGCCGGAGATCGGCGGCGAGCTTCACCGACCAGACCGCGATCGTGTGCTCGCGGCGGCGGCCGTGGCGCACCATCAGCACGTCGGGCTCCGGCACATGCATGTGGCCGCAGAGACGCACCGTGAGATCGAGCGGCAGGAACGGCACGTCGGCTGGCGCCGTCAGGATCCAGCCGGCATGCGGATGATGCGCCTTGGCCCACTCCATGCCGGCCAGGATGCCGGCGAGCGGCCCCAGCTTGCGCCCCTTGCCGCCATCCTCACGCTTGGCAGCGCGCTGGATGTCGGCCGGGTCGGCGATCACTGCCACTTTCAGAGCGCGGAAAGCCGCGGCGGGTTCGTTGGCGATCACGACGAGGTCCATCACCTGCGGTCGCAGCCGCTCGACGACATGGGCCACCATCGGCCGGCCGGCCAGCCGCCGCAGCGGCTTCAGCGGTCCCGGCCCCATGCGCTTGCCCTCGCCGCCCGCCAGCACGACGCCCACCAGCGCGCCCGATCGCACCGGACCAATGGTCTCCCCGAATTTTTTCAACGCTTTCGCCGCCATGGTGGCACTATGCGGGCCGCATCGCGTCAAGCAAGGGGAGGAACGAACGATGGCCTTAAACATCGCCAAGGTCGCCAACTGGCTCCATCAGGTCGACAAGGCCCGCGCCGTCGTGGGCTGGTGGCCGTCGCAGTTCGCCACCGACGACGAGCGGCTGGCCTACAAGGTGCAGGACGCGTTCCTGAAGAAGCAGGTGATCAAGCAAGGCCCGCTGGTGGGCTACAAGATCGCGCTGACCTCGCCGCAGATCTTCGAGCAGACTGGCCTGCGCGGCCCCGCCTACGGGCCGATCCGCAAGAAGCGCGTGTTCGAGCACAAGGCCACCGTCCGCGCCGATCGCTGGACGCGGCTGGGCGTCGAACTCGAGATCATCCTCACGGTCAACGCCGACGTGCCCAAGCCCAAAGCCAAGCCCTACGACAAGGCCGCGATCGCGCCCTACGTCGGCTCGGCCCGCGCCGGCTTCGAGCTGATCGAGGATCGCGGCGCCGATTACAGCCGCCTCGCCGTCAACCCGCTGATCATGGACGCGGGCTGGAACGGCGGCTCGCTGCTCGCCAAGCCCAACAAGGACTGGGCCAAGCTCGACCTCGGAAACCTCAAAGGCTCGATCGCCTTCGACGGCAAGGTGGTGCGCGAGGGCCATTCCGGCGACGTGCTCGGCCATTGCTACAATGCGCTTGCCTGGCTCGCCAACAAGCTGGGCGACCACGGCAAGACCCTGAAGAAGGGCATGATCGTCTCGACCGGCAGCATGGTGGCCTGCCAGTTCGTGCCGCCCGGCAGCACCGCTACCGGCAAGATCGAGGGCCTGGGCGAGGTGAGCCTGAAGTACGAACTGCCGCGCTGAGCGGCAGGAGTGTCACACCCAAAGGTGTCACACCAAGTTGAGACAAATGTTGTGACACAGGTTGAGCGCCCACCTGTGACATCGCGGGAATCTCCGACCCTGCAGCCCCACCTCGGGCGACCGCAGATGACCGTCGAATCAGCTCTCGGACGCGTTTTTCGCGCCTCGGTCCACCCCACCTGCCGGACAGTCCTCGGCGGGGGCAGCCTTTTGCTTGCTACTCACGGCTCAATACCCGGCAAGGGCAAGGCCGCGG
>JAUXST010000346.1 GCA_030679805.1 Reyranella sp.
TCGCCATCTCGGCTTTCTTGAGATGGTCGATGAGCTGCGCCGCAGCCTCTCCCTTGGCTTCCCGCACCGCTTCGAGGATGCGGGGCTTGGTGACGCGGCCGAGGTAATTGTCGACGGTGGGCCGCCAGCCAGCATCCACCATGTCGAGGCCGACGGCGCGGGCGAGCCGGTCGGCCTGGGCGATACGGTGCTGGACACCGCGCACCGAGACACCCGTACCGCCGTAGCGGTCGCCTTTCTCGTAGAGGGCATTCACCCCGAACGAGACGCAGTGCGCGAGCAACGCGCCCCGGCGGGTGTCGTCGAGGCCGACAAGCCAGTCCCAAAGCGTGTCGTCGTCCTTGGGTAGCTCGGCCTTCCAGGCCTCGTGGCGCTCGGTGACCGCCTTCGCCGAGGCGCTGTCCTTCAGGTCGGCCGCCTGGACGGGGAAGAACACATGCCGCACCGAGGCCTCGAGACATGCGCCGGGGGCGCTGTGCTGGAAGGTGTCGAGGCAGAGCTTGTACAGCAGCGCCGTCATGGCGATTTGCGGGTTGTGCGCCACCGCGTCCCGCAGCGCCAGGGTGCGGTGCGCGGTCAGCTCGCCGACCAGCCGCTCTGGCTGCGGCTTGATGGCGTCATCGCTGTCGTCGTCATCGTCCGACTCTCCCCCGCCGATGGTGATAACGGTGCGCTGTACATCGGAAGCGGCAGGTACCGTCCCGCCGGCCTCAAGGGTCTCGCTCTCCGTCAGGTCGTTGCCGCCGGCTTGCATCGAAGGCTCGTCCTCCGGCCGGACATAGCCGCGATCGACGGCAAGCTGTCCATCGGCGTCGATGCAGACGTACACACCAGCGCGCGCGATCTCGGCCGGCTCATAGCGCACCGGCCGGTTCTCGAGGGCCGTAAGCGCTGTCTCGATCTCGCCGAGTCGGGCGTCGACCTCGTCCGGCAGCTCGTCGGCGCCTTCGTATTCACCTTCGAGCTTGGCGTATTCGGCGGTCAGCGCGTCGAACGTCGAATGCTCTTCAGGAGTGAACTCAAGCGTCACACCGTCGAGTTGCCGAAGATGTTGCGAATGGCCGTATCGGAAATCGACGGCGACCTCGATCCACTTCCAGCCTTCCGCGGCGATCTTCTGGGCCTCCGCCGTCAGCTTCTCCGTCGCCAACCGGTCGAGCAAGGCGACGTCCTCGAGCCAGCCACCATTGTCTTCCTCGAACAGATCCCGCAGGACCACGCCGCCGGCTGCCTCATAAGCGTCGAGACCAACGAACCGCGCGCGACGGTCGGGGGCCCTAACTGCGCTTTCGGTGAGTTGGCGCCGGATCAGGTAGGGTTCCTTGTTGTAGGATTGCTCAAGCGCCTCCCAGACCTGCTCCTGGCGGACGCGGTCGGTGGTGACGGCGAAGGCCATGAGCTGCTCCAGGGTCATGCCGTCCTCGGCATAGACATCCAGGAGCTTCTCGGACACGGCGGCCAGACGCAGCCGCTGCTTCACCACGGCAGGC
>JAUXST010000118.1 GCA_030679805.1 Reyranella sp.
CTGATGAAACGTCGTGCCTTCGTCGCCCGCGCCAGCCAGCTCGGCACCGTCCTGAAGGACTGGACGCTGGGCCAGATGGACAGCTTCGCCAAAGGCGAGGTCGAGACCTGGGGCAAGGTCATCCGCGACAACAACATCACCTTCAGCGAGTAGGCGCGGCCGATGACCTGCGTCGGATTGATCGGCGGGCTGGGTGTCGGCGCCACGGTCCACTACTATGAAAAGATCGCCGCGGCCTGCAAAGCCCGCGGCGTATCGCCCGACCTTGTGATCGTCCATGCCGATGTCGACTACGGCCAAGGCCTCGTGCGCGCGGGCAAGCTCGATGAACTCGCCGACTACCTCGCGGCCTTCATCGACCGGATGAGCCGCGCCGGCGCCGAGGCGGCGGTGATGCCCGCCGTCACCCCGCACATCTGCATCGCTCAGCTGCTGAAGCGCACGCGCGTGCCCCTCATCAACATCGTCGACCCGATCGGCGCGGAACTCAGCGCCCGCAAGCTCCGCCGCGTGGCGCTGTTCGGCACCGTCTTCACCGTCGAGGGCGGGTTGTGGGGCCAGCTCCAGGCTCATTCACCTGGCGTCGAGATCGTGAAGCCGCGGCCCGACGAGATCGCCTTCATCGGCAAGGCCTATCAGCGCATCCTCGATACGCAGAAGGGCGATGAGGCCGACACCGCGGGCCTGCGCCGCATCGCGGCCGACCTGGCACGACGCGACGGCGTCGAGGCGATCCTGCTGGCCGGCACCGACCTCGCCGTGATCTTCGACGAGGCGAACGCCGGTTTCCCCGCCATCGACGTCGCCCGCCTGCACATCGACGCGATCGTCGAGCGGCTGGTCAGCTAGAACGTCTGGCGCACACCCACGATCTGGCTGAGACAGAGGCCGATATGTTTGGCGGTATCGGCGGCCAGGCCGTCGACCTCGATTTCGACCGAGAGCTGGTCGTCGGCGGCCTGGGCGAAGACGCGCGCGGGCACGAGGCCGCGCTTGGCCAGAAGCTCGAGCGCGCGCGGCAACACGCCGGGCTCGATGTCGGCTTCGAAACAGTATCGGACGGTGGAATTGCTACGCTTGAGAGCGAGGACGCCAAGTGACGTGGTGGACATCGGACGAATCCTTGGACGAGAGGAGGGCGAACACAGCAACGCTGCGGTTTGCAGTGCAAACCGTGGTGCTAATTCGCCGTCCAAGGAGGTCCGTGCGGGCCATGTCGGCACTATAGCGCCGGGACAGGGCGGCGGGCTACCCTCCCGGCAACGGCTCATCGGGAAGGAAACAAAAATGCGTTCGACGCCCATCTACGAGGTTCATGCTGTCAAATATGCCCACCTGCCGCGCAAGGCGTGGGAAGTGCAGATCACCCCCGACCCGCACGATGCCGACTTCCCGATGGACTATTTCGTCTGGGTGGCGATCCCGCTCGACGAGGAGGGGCATCGCACCATCGGCGGCAAGCCGATCGTGATCGACACCGGCTTCAACGCCGAGGTCGGCAAGGGCCGTGGCCGCGAGGTGAAGAAGAATCCGGCCGACCTGCTGGCCCACCTCGACGTCGACGCCAAGACGGTCGAGGACGTCATCATCACCCACCTGCATTACGACCACGTCGGCAACTGGGACCGCTTCCCCAAGGCGCGCTTCCATCTGCAGGACAAGGAGATGAACTTCGCCACCGGGCGGCACATGTGCAAGGACCCGTTCCGCCATGCCTACGAGGTCGAGGACGTCGTCGGCATGGTCCGCGCGGTCTACGGCAAGCGCGTGGTGTTCCACGACGGCGACGAGGAGATCCAACCCGGCATCTCGGTCCACCTGATCGGCGGCCACACCGCCGGCATCCAGTCGGTGCGCATCATGACCAGGAACGGCTGGCTCGTGCTGGCGTCGGATGCCAGCCACTATTTCTGGGGCATCAACAACGACAAATTGTTCGCCATCGTCTATTCGGTGGCCGACATGCTGGCGGGCTACGACAGGCTGAAGAAACTGGCCGACGGCCGCGTCGAGATGGTGATCCCCGGCCACGACGCCGAGGTCATGAAGCGCTACCCGGCGTCGAAGAAGGGCCTGGAGGGCGTGAGCGTGCGGCTCGACTGAGGTCCGCTGAGGGGGCCGCCGTTACTTCACCGCGACGATCACGTGCGCCTGCATGGGCGCCGCAAAGGGCCCGGTGCCAAAGCGCGCGGCGAGAGCCGCCTCGACCGCGTCGGTCGCGGCCGACAGGCCCTGCGGCGCGCGGGCCTCGATCTCGCCGCGCAATGGAGTTCCCTGACAATAGCCGATCGCCGGCTCGCGCGGGGAAGCAGCACGGCTGGTATGGCTCACCGTCTCGAGGGTGATCCGGTCGAACCCCGCTTCAGCGAGTTCGCGCCGGATGACGCCCGTATCGTGATGGCCGTGCGGCGTGCGCGCCATGAAACGCGGCGGGTCGTCGGGAAAGCGCGCCGCCAGAGCGTCGGTGACGCACTGCGCCGCGGCGTTATGCGCGATGCCGTCCCAGATGTTGAAAGCAAGCCGTCCACCCGGCTTCAGGACGCGTCGCGCCTCGCGATATCCCGCGACACGGTCGGGAAAGAACATCGCGCCGAACTGGCAAACGACGGCATCGAAATGATCGGCCGGGAACGGAAGCGCCAGTGCATCCGCCTGACGCAGGGTCGCCCGTGCCATGCCGGCTTTTCCCGCGGCGAAGTCGACCATGGCCTGGTTAAGGTCCGTGGCCGTCACACCTACCGCCACCGGCAGGCGCCTCAGCAGCGCCTGCGTGACGATACCGGTTCCCGATGCCGTCTCGAGTAGCGCTCCAGACGTCAGATCGGCGAGACGAAGCGCCAGATCCTCGGCGTAGGGCTCGAACAGCAGAGGTCCGAGGTAGCGGTCATAGAGCGCGGGAATGGAGCCCGCGAAGGTGGTGTCGTTGGCCGCCATGGCAGCCGTCACTTCTTCTCGACGTTCCACAGCGCCAGCGACGGCGTCTGCAGCAGGCCGTCGAGGTTGGTGCGGATCGCCGTCGGCGTCGTGAACTGGCCGAGCGGCACGTGCGTGGGATACTCCAGCACGCGCAGCTGCACGGCCTCGGCGATCTGCTTCTGCTTGGCCGGGTCGGTCTCCTTGGCGTAGGCATCGCGCAGCTTTTCCAGCTCGGCGTCGCACGGCCAGCCGAACGTCGCCTTGTCGCACGAGGCGTTGAGGAAGGCCGCCGACACCGGGTTCAGCACATCGGTGGCGCCCCACGACGTGAAGAAGGCGCCCCAGCCGCCCTTGTCCGGTGCATCCTTCTTGGCACGCCGCGTCACCAGGGTCTGCCAGTCCATCGGCTGCAGGTCGATCTTGAGGCCGGTCTTCTCGAGCTCGGCCTTGGCGACGGTGGCGAGATTGTTGTGACCCGACGTGTCGGTCTGGTGCAGGAACACCACCGGCGTGCCGTCGTAGCCCGCCTCAGCGAGCAGCGCCTTGGCCTTGGCGACATTGCCCGAGATCTTGTCGTCCCAGCCCTTGGTCGATTCCAGCGGCGAGCCGCAGGGGAACAGCGACTTGCACTCCTTGTAGTAGGCCGGGTTGCCGACATTGGCCTCGAGGAACTCCTTCTGTGACAGCGCGTAGAGCACGGCCTGGCGCACCTTGGGATTGTCGAACGGCTTGAACATCACGTTGAAGCGCATGGCGTATTGCCGGCCCGCCGTGTTGACGACCATGACCTTGATGTTCTTGTCCTTGGCCAAAAGCGGCAGCAGGTCGGGCGGCACGATCTCGACCAGGTCGACCTCGCCGTTGATCAGGGCATTCACCTGGGTCTGGGTGTCGGGCAGCGTCAGCCATTCGACCCGGTCGACCTTGGCGACCTTGCCGCCGGCGAGACCCGAGGCCGGCTCGTTGCGCGGCTTGTACTTTGGGTTCCTGACGTATACCGCCCTCTCACCCGCTCTCCACTCGTCCTTCTTGAAGATGAAGGGCCCGGAGCCGATCGAGTCGGTGATCTGCGCGTTGGGGTCGGTGGAGGCCACCGCCTTGGGCATCATGAAGGGCACGTTCGAGCTCGACTTGCCGAGCGATTGGAGCACCAGCCCATAGGGCTCCTTCAGCACCATCTTGATGGTCTTGGCGTCGGGCGCGCTGAGATCGGCCACGACGCCCATCAGCTTCTGGCCCATCGAGTCCTTGGCGCCCCAGCGCTTGATCGAGGCGACGCAGTCCTCGGCCGTCACCGGCTTGCCGTCGTGCCATTCGAGGCCGTCGCGCAAGGTGAAGGTCCAGGTGAGCTTGTCGTCGGAGACGGTCCACTTGTCGACCATCTGCGGCTTGACCTCGAGCTTGCCGTCGAGCGCGAACAGCGTGTCGTAGATCATGTAGCCGTGGTGGGTGGAGATCAGCGCCGTCGTCCACACCGGATCGACGATCTTGAGGTCGGAGTGCAGCGCCACCTTGAGCGTCGTTTGCGCCGCGGCCGGCGCCGCGAGCGCGGCGACGGCGGCAAACGTACAGACGACACGACGACCGATCTTCAACATGACAATCCCCTCCTGGCTTCCCCGCCGGCAAGCAACACACACAACAATAGGGCCGTCAGTCGCCCTGCGCGACCTCAAGTAAGGCTTGCCACTCGGTCAACTTCACGCGAGGCCGGCCCTGGGCGGCGCCGGCGGCGGTTTCGGCCTTGTCGATGCGATGCCAGCCATCGGCGTCGACGCAGATCGGCAGCGGATCGGGCCCGCTCTTGGGATCGCGCTCTTTCAGCCAGGCCGCGACCTCCTTGGCGACCACGTGGCTGTCGGCACGGTTGGTCGGGATCGTACCGCTGGGCCCGCGCCTGGCCCAACCGACCGCGAACACGCCGTCGGCCTTCGGATAATCCTCGCCGCCGTAGCCGATGCAGGTGACGACGAGATCGATCGGCAGCTTGCCGGTCGTGAGTTCCAAGTCGCCCACCCGAAAGGCTTTCGGCGCCGAATTGAACAGGAAATGCACGGTGACCGGCTTGCTGCCGGGCTTGTTGCCGGCAAAGCCCTTCAGGATCTCGAGATTCTTGTTCTTGCGCAGTCGCTCGGGCGTCGGATCCGACGCCGGTGGATGGCCTTCCAGCGCCTCGGCATCGGTCACCGCCACGGCGCGGGCAAGACGGCCCATTTCGGCCAGTTCGTTGTTGGTGAAGGAGGCATGCTCGGGCCCGCGCCGGCCGATCACGTAAATGTCGGTGATCGGTGCGACCGCGATCGCCGCAGCGGCGGCCGGCACGATGTCGCTCTTGGCCATCTCCTCGGCGCTCTTGGCCAGCACGCGGGCGACGTCGAGCGCCACGTTGCCGTTGCCGATCACCGCCACGCGCCGCACCTGGGAAAGATCGGGTCCCTGGCGGAAATCCGGATGGCCGTTGAGCCAGGCCACGAACCGCCACGAACCCCAGACCTGCGGCAGTTCCTCGCCCGGCACGCCAAGCTTGCGATCGATCACCATGCCGGTTGCCACGATCACCGCGTCGTAGGCCGCCCGCAGCGCGTCCCAGGAGAGGTCGCGGCCGATCTCGAGGTTGCCGGCAAACCGGACGTCGGGCTGAGCCAGCAATCGGTCGAACTGGCGGGCGACCGCCTTGGTGCCCTGGTGATCCGGCGCGACCCCCGCCCGCACCAGCCCATGCGGTGTCGGCAGGCGGTCGATCAGGTCGATGTGGAGCTCGGGATTGGCGCGTAAAAGCCCATCAGCGGCATAGAAGCCGGAGGGGCCGGCGCCCACGATGGCAACCCTGTGAGTCATGGCGGCCCGCTTAGCATATGATGGTGGTCCTGTTGAAGGTGAGGCTGATGGCGAAAAAGTACGGACATTTGACGCAACTGGGCCGCCCGGCGGCGCTGCCGGCGTCGCCCGACAAGGCGGTACTGGAGACCGTGCCCAATCCCAACCCGCGCGACCTCTATCTCGTGCGTTTCACGGCCCCCGAATTCACGACGATCTGCCCGATGACGGGCCAGCCCGATTTCGCGCATCTGGTGATCGACTACGCGCCGAAAGCGAAGCTGATCGAGAGCAAGTCGCTGAAGCTCTATCTTGGCAGCTTCCGCAATCACGCCGACTTCCACGAGGCCTGCACGCTTGCCATCGGCCAGCGGCTCGCCAAGGTACTGGCGCCGCGCTGGCTCAGGATCGGCGGCTACTGGTATCCACGCGGCGGCATGCCGATCGATGTCTTCTGGCAGACCGGCGCGCCGCCCAAGGGACTGTGGCTGCCCGACCCGGGCGTCGCCCCCTATCGCGGCCGAGGATAGTCGGAGGGCGATCGTGGCCCGGCTGCCGCCGACCCCCAAGCGACCGCCGCGCAAGGCAACCCCGCTCGAGCTGCGCGACGCCATCCGTGACGAGGCGCTGCGGCTGGGCTTCGATGCCGTGGGATTCGC
>JAUXST010000352.1 GCA_030679805.1 Reyranella sp.
GCGCTCGGCGGGATCGCTTTTGGAGCGTGCCTCCCGGTGCGCGGCGTCGACATCCTTATCGCAGTACTTGGAATTGTTCTGAGGCGAACCGCAGGTCTGGAAGGAATAGGAGTTGCCGTCGGGATCGCTGCGACCGCTCCAGCCGATGAGGAAGAGCTGGTAGTCGCCGTCCTCGCCCTGCTTGAGCGAGGTCGCGAACTCGGTGACGCGGATCTTGAGGTCGAAGCCGGCTTCCGCCGCCATCGACTGGATCACCTCGGCAACCGCCTTCGTTTCCGCGCCGTTCGGCACCATGAAGTCGAGCGTGAGCCGGCCGGTGACGCCGGCCTCCTTCAGGAGCGCCTTGGCCTTGGCCACATCGCGCTTGGGGATCGGGAAGGCTTGCTGGTAGTAGAAATTCTGCGGGCTGATCCACTGGTTTCCCGGCACGAACTCGCCATTGAACACGACCTGATTCAGCGCCTCGCGGTCGATCGACAGCTCGAAGGCGCGGCGCACGCGGGCGTCCTTGGCGAACGGGGTGTTCGCCTTGGCGCCGTTGGCCAGGTTCATGGTGATGCCCTGGTAGCCGAGCTCGACCGCGCTGATCAGCTTGAGCTTGGGATTATCGCGCACCGTCTTGATGTCCGTCGCCAGCACGCGCTCGATCAGGTCGAGACCGCCGGACCGCAGGTTGGCCAGGCGCACCGTGCCGTCGACGATCGGCAGGTAGGTGATCTTGTCGATGAAGACATTGTCCTTGTTCCAGTAGTCGGCGAACTTCTCGACGACGATGCGATCCTGCTGGACGCGCTCGACGAACTTGAACGGGCCGGCGCAGACGGGTTTCAGGCCGAACTTGTCGCCGGCGGCCTCGGCGGCCTTAGGCGAGACCATCATGCCGGCGCGGTCGGTGAGCTGGGCGAGCAGCGGTGAGAAAGGCTCCTTGAGGTTGAGCCTGATCGTCATCGGATCGACGACGTCGATTGTGTTGACCGAGCCCAGCTCGGGCTTGCGGAACGAGCCCTTGATGGTGAGATGGCGGTCGAGACTGTATTTCGCCGCCGCTGCATCGAAAGCCTCGCCGTCGTGGAATTTCACACCGGGGCGCAGCTTGATGGTGACGGCCTTGCCGTCGGGCGAAGTCTCATGGCTGAGGGCCAGCTGCGGGACGATGGCGAGCTTCTCGTCGATGTCGAACAGCTTGTCGCAAATCGAGGCAAAGTCGATGCGGCCGACATAGGTTCGCGCCAGGCTGGGATCGAGCACGTCGGGATCCTCGGCAAGGCCGATACGCAGGTGGGAACCTTGAGCGATAGCAGGCGCGAAGGCGCCGCCCGCCATCGTGGCGGACAGGACCAGGGAAAGGGCCATCAGGCCGATTGTCTTTTT
>JAUXST010000368.1 GCA_030679805.1 Reyranella sp.
GTTTGCCGATGGCGACCACGACGATATCGGCCTGACGGCAGAGGCTGGGCAGGTCGCGGGTACGCGAATGGGTGATCGTGACCGTGCAATCGAGGCGCAGGAGAAGCTGCGCCACCGGGCGGCCGACCAGGTTCGAGCGGCCGATGACGATGGCATTCAGACCGGCCAGCGAGCCCCCGGCCAGCGTACCCAGGGCGTCCTGCAACAGCATCGACACGCCGAGCGGCGTGCAGGGCACGGGAAAATCCAGCGGCGCGCCCGCTGCGATCGAGCCCAGGCGCCCGACATTGATGGGATGGAAGCCGTCGACATCCTTGGCCGGATCTATGGCGAGCAGCACGCGCGCGGTGTCGATGTGTTTGGGCAACGGGAGCTGGACCAGGATGCCGTTGATCGCGGGATCGGCATTGAGCGTCGTGATCAAGGCCAGCAGCTCGGCCTCCGTCGTCTCCGCCGGCAGGCGATGATCGAAGCTCGCCATGCCGAGTTCGGCTGCGAGCTTGCCCTTGCTGCGGACGTAGACCTGGCTCGCCGGATCGGCGCCGACCAGAACCGTGGCCAAGCCGGGCTTCGGCGCCCCGCTCGCCACAAGTTCGGTGACGCCCGCTGCCACACGCCGCTGCAGGCCAGCGGCAAAGGCCTTACCGTCGATCAGTCTCGCATCAGCCATGTTCGCGCATCCATTCGCCTATCTTGCCGGCGAGCGCCGCGGGCTCGCCGGAAATGCTGAAAACCTTGTCGCGCGCGGTCATCCCGCGCACGACGTCGAAAGCCGATTTGGGCAGATGCCATTCGGCGGCCAGCAGCGCGATCACGGCTGTGTTGGCCTTGCCGTCTTCCGCCGGCGCCGTCACCACTGCTTTGAGCGCACCCTCGGCGGAGCATTCGAGCGCCGTGCGGCGGCCGCGTGGCTGCGCCCGGAGGGTGACAGTCACGCCCCGGTCGGTACGACGCAGGAAGGCGGGATCTGCAGCGGGACCTGCCGTGGGATCTGGCACGACGGCAGGCTAGCGCATGAAGGCGGGCCAGACGTATTCCCAAAGCAGGCTGCGGAGGAAGAACAGGCCGAGCAGCAGGATGACGGGCGAGATGTCGACGCCGCCGAGGTTGGGCAGGATGCTGCGAATCGGGCGCAGCACCGGCTCGGTCAGGCGATAGAGGACGTCGACCACCATCCGGATGAATTTGTTGCTGACGTTGACGACGCCGAACGCCACCAGCCAGCTCATGATCGCACCCGCAATCACGATCCAGGTGTAGATGTCGATCACCTTATCGATCAGCATCGCTAGCGACAGCATCGCGTCCCCGCCTAGAAATACCGGCTGGCTGCCGGCCGCGCGCACCCTACTCGGCCAAGATCGCCGATCACAAGCCTATTTGAGGTTTGGCCCATTTCAGGTTCGAGACAGGGCAAGTTCGACACTGCCGATCCGGATCGCGCGCGCGGCGCTGATGTCGCGCGGGCCATGCTCGGGCAGCAGGCGGGCGCCATCAATGAAAGTCCCGCCGGGGCTGCCCAGGTCTTCCAGGCCCAACCTTCCGCTCGCCGTCAGCAGGCGGGCATGGGGCGTGCCGACCGACGGATCGGGCAGAGAGAGGTCCGTCGGCTGGGCCGCGGGCGCGCCCGTGATCAGATAGCTGCCCGACGCGCCATCGATGGCCAGAGTCACGA
>JAUXST010000370.1 GCA_030679805.1 Reyranella sp.
ATGGGAGTCGATGACTCGCCAAGCGTGGTGTGTGATCTGCTTCGCCTCGGAGCGCTTCTTATGGAACGCTGAAAAGTCCTTGGCGACCTCGCTGAACTGTCTGTTGAAGACGGGAAGCTCGTGCTTGATCTTGAAGCGAACCTCGGCGTCGTGGTCGAAAGCCTTATCCCGCGCCTCTGCCTCAATGGCTGTCTTGAGCGACAAGGTCTTGTAACGGTCTTCGTCGGGTAGCTTCATGCGGCAGTACCAATTGCGGTGCTGCACATCGCTGCGGCGGAATATAACGAGCCCTGACTTTAGCTCTTGCGTATCGACCATGAATGTCATGCGCGACCCTTAATTCTGTGTAGAATCTGTGTAGGTCGGCTGCGCTAAATGCTTGAAATACCTTATTCTGTGCAGGACCTGTGTAGGATAATATTGAAGAAAATATTGTGATTTGTCAAGAAGTTAACTAAAGCCTTTCACCACGTAAATGTATTGGTAGGAAGCCATGGCGAGCTTGTAGCGACCCCGTCGAACGGGTTCAATGACAACGGGAGAAACGCGCACGCATGCTGGCGGAACCAACCGTCCTCGCCTTGTCGCTGGCCTATCTAGGCCTGCTCTTCGCCGTGGCGTATTTCGGTGACCGCTACGCCCGCGACTGGTCGGCCAGTTCGGTGGCGCCCGCCGTCTATGGCTTGTCGCTGGCCATCTACTGCACCTCTTGGACCTTCTACGGCGGCGTCGGCCGGGCGGCCACCAGCGGCATCGACTTCATCTTCATCTACACCGGGCCCGCCATCGTGGTGATCCTGGGCTACCCGATGGTCGCCAAGATGGTGCGGGCGGCCAAACAGCATAACGTGACCTCGATTGCCGACTTCCTCGCCTCGCGCTACGGCAAGAGCCGCGCGGTCGGCGTCACCGCCACGCTGTTCGCCACCGTGGGTGTCCTGCCCTACATCGCGCTCCAGCTCCAGGCGGTGTCGTCGTCCTTTCGCACCATCGCCGAGCCGATCCAGGGCGTCGCCGGCGGCGTCGTGCACACCGACACCTCGCTGATCGTGGCCGCCCTGATGGCCGTGTTCACCATCCTGTTCGGCGTGCGCAACGTCCAGGCCTCGGAGCAGCACCGCGGCATGATGCTGGCCATCGCCTTCGAGTCGGTGGTGAAGCTGCTGGCGCTCCTGACGGTGGGGCCGTTCGTTCTGTTCGTTCTGTTCGATGGGCCGGCCGACCTGATGGCCCGGTTGGACCAGGTGCCGGCCGTCGCCGAGCGGATCACCCGCAGCGGCTCGCCGCTCAGCTGGATCGTGATGTCGCTGCTCTCGGCGATGGCGTTCCTTTGTCTGCCGCGCCAGTTCCATGTTGCCGTGGTGGAGCACGGCCATCCGGCGAGCCTCAAGACGGCGCGGTGGCTGTTCCCTGTCTATCTCGTGCTGGTCAACCTCTTCGTCCTGCCGATCGCGGCCGCCGGCCTGCTGCTGCTCGGTCCGCAGGCCAGTCCGGATCTCTACGTGCTGCAATTGCCGCTTGCCAACGGCAAGGGCTGGTTGTCGGCCTTCGTCTTCATTGGCGGCCTGTCGGCGGCGACCTCGATGGTGATCGTGGCCTGCATGGCGCTGTCGGGCATGATCGGCAATGAGCTGGTCATGCCCTACCTGCTGCGGCGCCAACGTGGTTGGGGGGCCGGCGTCGCGCGCGAGATGGGGCCGCTGGTGGTGTTCGTGCGTCGGGCCGCCGTCGTGCTCATTCTCATGGCGGGTTACGCCTACGAACGCATCATCTCCGGCTACCTGCCGCTGGCCTCGATCGGCCTGATCTCGTTCTGCGCCGTCGCCAATCTCGCCCCCGGCCTGGTGCTCGGCCTCTATTGGCGCGGCGCCCATCGCTACGGCGTCGTAGCGGGCCTGGCCGGTGGCTTCGTGGTCTGGCTCTACGCGCTCCTGCTGCCGACCCTGCACCAGGACACCGGCGCCGCGCAGGTGGCCCCGCTCAAACCCTATCTGCCGGCACCCCTGTCCGAACTCGATCCCGTCGGCCAGGGCTTCGTGGTCTGCATTCTCGTCAACGCGGCGCTTCTGATCGGCGTCTCGCTGTGGTCGCGGCCGATCGCCCGCGACCGCGAGCAGGCCAGCTCCTTCGTGCTTGGGGCCGAGCCGGAACAGCCGGAGCAGCAGGCGCCGGCCGATACCGCGCGCATCGAGGAGCTGCGCGAACTGCTGACGCGTTTCGTTGGTTCCGAGCGCGCGCTGCGGGCGCTCTCCGGCGAACGGCTGTCGATCGAGGTGGCGCTGGCCAGGGCCGAGCGCATGCTGTCGGGAACCCTGGGTTCGGCGTCGGCCCGCATCATCATTGCCGCCTTCGGGCGCCGCGGCCGGCTGCTGCCGCGCAGTGCGCGCGCCCTCATCGACGAGGCCTCGGAGGCGATCCGCTACAACTACGAAATCCTGCGCAACACGCTCGATCACGTCGGCATGGGCATCGCCGCTTTCGACCGCGAAGGCCGCCTCGAGATCTTCAACGACCGCTTCACGACCCTGCTGTCGCTCGACGACGACGCGGTCGCGGTCGGCGCCGCACCGCAGGAATTCGGCGCTACTGCAGACGTCGTGGCCCTGCTTCGCCGTCCGGAAACGCCGCAAACGCATGAAATCGCCACCCGCGAGGGCCGCGTCATCGAACTCAGGCTGGATCCGCTGCCCGGCGACGGCTTCGTTGCCACCTGCAACGACGTTACGGCGCGCGTCCACACCGCCCAAGCGCTGCGCGAAAGCGACCGCCAGTTGCGCCAATCGACGGAGACCCTCGAACAGCGCGTTATCGAGCGCACGGCCGAGCTGGAGGCAAGTCGCGCCGAGGCCGAGGCCGCCAATCTCGGCAAGACGCGTTTCATCGCCGCCGCCAGCCATGATCTGCTGCAGCCTCTGCACGCCGCGCGCCTGTTCACCGCCGCGATGATCGATCGCGATCCCGGCAACGACCTCGGCGGCAAGATCGACACCAGCCTCGGCGCGGTCGAATCGCTGCTCGACGCGCTGCTCGACATCTCCAAGCTCGATGCCGGCGCCTTCAAGCCCGAAAAGCGGCCGTTCGCGCTACAGCCGCTGTTCGAGTCGCTGGCCACCGCCTTCGCGCCGGTCGCGGCCCGCCGCGGCGTCGAACTGGTGGTGGTGCCGACGCAGGCCTTCGTCTCGACCGACCCGGCGTTCCTGCGCCGCATCCTGCAGAACCTGCTGTCCAATGCGCTCCGCTACGGCCAGGCCGAGGGCCGCTTGCCGCGCGTTCTGCTGGGATGCCGTCGGGCCGGCGAGGAATTGCGCATCGAGGTGAAGGACAATGGCCCCGGCATCGCGCCGGACAAGCAGGCCGTCATCTTCGACGAATTCGTTCGCCTTCAGCCCGAGGACGACGCGCCACGCGAGGAGCGGGGCCTGGGCCTGGGCCTTGCCATCGTCGATCGCGTCGCGCGCATGCTCGACCTGCCGGTGGCACTTGCCTCCGCACCGGGCCGCGGGTCGACTTTTTCGGTGACCGTCCCGCGCGTGCCGGCCATCGTCGCCGTACCGGTTGCCCAGGCCGCGCCGCAGCCGGCGTTGTCGATCGACGCCGAGAGCTTTGTGCTTTGCATCGACAACGAGGTCCGCGTGCTTGAGGCGATGGCTGTCCTGCTCGGTGGCTGGGGCTGCCGGGTAGCCGTCGCGGCCTCGCATGCCGAGGCGCTCGACCAGGTGGCACGCGCTGGCCGGTTGCCCGACCTCGTGTTGGCCGACCTGCACCTCGACGATGGTCCTGATGGATTGGATGTCGTCGAGGCGCTGCGTCGCACCTGGGGCCGCGCGGTGCCGGCGGCGCTCGTGACGGCCGACCGTGACCCGACGCTACGCGTGCGGGCGCGGGCGCGACAGGTCGAACTGCTGCACAAGCCGGTGAAGCCGGCGTCGCTGCGCGCGCTCCTGCGGCTGCGCGGCACGGGCACTGGTATGGGCGGGGGCCGGCTTACGGCTTGACCGGCTCGGCGGCGGGAATGGCGAGGTCGCGGGCCTCGATCACGGCCTGGGTGCGCGAGCGGACGCCGAGCTTGCGCAGGATCACCGTCACGTGCGCCTTCACGGTGGCTTCGCCGACCCCGAGCTTGTGGGCAATCTGCTTGTTCTGGTCGCCCTGGATCATGAGAGCGAGCACACGCCACTGCTGAGGCGTGAGCTGTGCCGCCCGCTG
This sequence comes from Reyranella sp., assembly GCA_030679805.1. GTDB lineage: Bacteria > Pseudomonadota > Alphaproteobacteria > Reyranellales > Reyranellaceae > Reyranella. The sequence goes on from JAUXST010000370.1 coordinate 4,207, forward strand.
GCCGAACGTATCGGTAGGTTCCGCCTCGGGCGGGGCGAAGATCTCGCCATCGAGAACGGCGCCCACAGTGCCCACGATTTCCTCGAGGGAAGCCGACTTGTCGATATAGGCCGAAGCGCCGAATTCGTAGGCGCGTCGCACGACCGCCGGTTCGCGCGCGGCGGACACGACGATGATCGGCACGATCGGATGCTCGGAGCGCAACAACGCAACGCCCGTAAGTCCATCCATGCCCGGCATGTCGAGGTCGAGCAGCAACGCGTCGGTCTCGGGCTCGCGATCGAGCGCCGCCTGCGCCTGGGCGAGCGACGCGGCCATGGTGATTTCGGCACCGGGGAACGCCTGGCCCAGCGCCGACGCGAGCGCGTCGCGAACCATCGGATGGTCGTCGGCGATCAGGAAGGACGGAGCGGCCACCATGGCGAAAGCTTGAACCCCGTCGCGGCGTACGGTCAAGGCGCCGACGTGATCGGCCGGCCGCTCAACGCCGCGTGCACGAGGTCCGGCGTCTCCGCCGCGGCGGCGAGCGCTTCTCGCAACCGCGAAGTCGCGCGCCGGCCAAGCCGCTTGGGGTCGATCCGGTTGTCGGGCGGGCGGTCGGCGGCAATGTCCTCGAGCTGCTGCTCGAGGATCGCCTCGACGATGACGCCGCGCGCCTCGGCCAGCGACCGCGCGGCATCTTCCGGGAATGCACCCTTTGCCGCCGCGTCGGCGAGGCGCGCATCCGTTGCCGTCGCGGTCGATCCCCAGGCGAGCGCCACCGCGCGCGCGGCGGTCACGATCGGAAACAGCCCGTACTGCTTGAGATTGATGCGGCCTTCACGCGTGCGCAGACGACCAAGCAGATCGGTGGCCCGAGGAACATCGTCGCTTGCTGCCGCGAGCTGGTAAAGGAAAGTGGGCGAGTGTCCGGCGGCGCGCGCGGCATGCTGGCGGAGCGCGCCGGCGAGGCGACGGGTCCCCAGTACCGCGGCGAAGTCGTAGAAGATGTCGGCACCCAGCAGAGCTTCCGGCTGCGGCCGTGCGACCCATGCGTCGACCTGTGCCTGCCAGCCGGCGAGCGAATGGCGATACGCCGGGTTCTTGGCCATCACGCCGCCGGGGCAGTAGGGCACGCCGGCTTCGTCGAGCAGCCGGTTGATATGTTCGGCGAAGGCCGCGAACCAGGCGTCATCGTCGGTGCCGCCCTCGTGGATCAGCGCATTGTCCTGGTCCGGCGCCAGCAGCGATTCTCCGCGGCCGGCCGACCCCAGCGCCAGCAGGCACCAGGGGGCGGGTGGCTCGCCTCGGCCTGCCGACTTCATCTCCGTCAAAGCCAACTCGCCGGCGCGCGCCGTGAGGTCGCGCACAATGCCTGCGACGACGGAAGACGCTTGCGTCGCGCTCACGTCCTCGCCGCGAAGGGCGCGGACCAGGGCCGGCAGCCGGTCGTGAATCGAGCGAAGGGCACGCCCGTCCGGCGCCAGGGCGATCTCGTCGCCGAGCGTGAGGGCAAGAGAGGCGCGCAGCTTGAGGAGTGCGCTCGACGTCAGAATGCCGACCGGGCGATCGTGATCATCAACCACCGGCAGATGCCGCACGTCGAGGCGCGCCATGCGGGCAAGAGCGCGATAGATGGGTGCATCGGCCTCTATGGCGTGCACGGGTGCAGTCATTGCCGCGGAAACCGGGTCCGCGAGCCTGGCCGGTCCGGCCGCGACCAGGCGCAGCACGTCACGTTCCGTCAGGATGCCGTGCAACCGACCTTCACCGTCGAGAACGATCACCGAGCTGATGCGCCGCTCGCTCATCAGGCGTGTCGCCTCGGCGACCGGCCGGTCCGGATTGATCGTGACGATCGGCGCCGTCATCAGGTCGGCGACGTGGTGCCTGTAGGGGAACGAGTCGAGCCGCTCGAGGGCTGCCGTGTCCATGGCTCACCGGTGCGGCGCGCGATGGGCGGCGGCCACGCCGCCATAGGTGCCGTGGCCCCGGCCGATCAGGCGGTGCGCCAGCGCGACGAACAGGTCGGCGGCCATGCGGGCGTCGCCTGCAGCGCTGTGGCGGTGCCCGCCGAGTTCGATGCCCAGATGGCCAAGCAATTCGGCAAGGTCGATGTGCGCCGACGGATGGCCCAAGCCCGCCGCCAGGTTCGCGGTGTCGAAATTCGGCGGCTCGTGCCAGGGCAGGCCGGCGCGTGCCGCCTCGCGTCCAATGATGGCGAGATCGAAGCCGATGAAGTGGCCGACTGCGACTGCGCCTTCGAGACATGCCGCGATGCGCGCGAATGCCTGGGCGAAGGAGGGCGCGCCGGCAAGTTGCGCGCGATCGATGCCGTGGATTGCCGTGGCGCGCGCCGGGATGGTGACGCCGGGATCGATCAGAATATCGAGTGCGGGCTGGCTGGCGACGCGCAGGCCTTCATCGATGCGGATTGCCGCAAAGGAAACGATACGATCGCGCC
>JAUXST010000374.1 GCA_030679805.1 Reyranella sp.
CGATGCCGTCCTCCTCGCGCTTGTAGATGGCGCCGGAAGGACAGGCCGCGACGCAGGCCGGGTTGAGGCAATGCTCGCACAGCCGTGGCAGGTACATCATGAAGGTGTTCTCGAACTGGCCGTACATCTCCTTCTGCACGCCCTCGAAATTGCTATCGACGGAGCGCTTGGCGAACTCGCCGCCCAGGATCTCCTCCCAGTTGGGACCCCACTCGATCTTCTCCATACGCTTGCCGCTGATCAGCGAGCGTGGCCGCGCGGTCGGGAAGGCTTCCAGCTCGGGCGCCTTCTGCAGGTGCTCGTAGTCGAAGGTGAAGGGCTCGTAGTAGTCGTCGATCTCCGGCAGATCGGGGTTGGCGAAGATGTTGGCGAGGATACGCCACTTGGAGCCGATCCTGGGCTGGATCTTGCCGTTACGCTTGCGCGTCCAGCCGCCCTTCCAGCGGGTCTGGTTCTCCCAGTCCTTCGGGTACCCGATACCAGGCTTGGTCTCGACGTTGTTGAACCACGCGTATTCCATGCCTTCGCGGTTGGTCCACACGTTCTTGCAGGTGACGGAACAGGTGTGACAGCCGATGCACTTGTCGAGGTTCAGCACCATCCCGATTTGGGCGCGGATCTTCATGATACTTCTCCCCTTCACTCGGCGGCGCGCAGGACGGGAACGGCGTCCTTGTGCGGGCGTTCGAGCCAGTCGACCTTGGCGAGCTTGCGCAACACCACGAACTCGTCGCGGTTGGTGCCGATCGTGCCGTAGTAGTTGAAGCCGTAGGCCAGCTGGGCATAGCCGCCGATCATGTGCGTTGGCTTCATCACCACGCGGGTGACCGAGTTGTGGATGCCGCCGCGGTTGCCGGTCATTTCCGAGCCCGGCACGTTCACGATCTTCTCCTGCGCGTGATACATGAAGAGCGTACCCTCCTTCATGCGCTGGGAGACGACGGCGCGGGCGACCAGCGCCCCGTTCACGTTGTAGGCCTCGATCCAGTCGTTATCGACGATGCCCACCTTGGCCGCGTCGACCTCGCTCAACCAAACGATGGGACCGCCGCGCGACAGCGTCAGCATCATCAGGTTGTCGGTGTAGGTGGAGTGGATGCCCCACTTCTGATGCGGCGTGATGAAGTTCAGCACGATCTGCTTCTCGCCGTTCGGCCGGCTGTCGATCACCGGCTTGATGGCGCGGAGATCGAGCGGCGGGCGGTAGACGCACAGGCCCTCACCGAACGCCAGCATCCAGAGATGATCCTGGTAGAGCTGCTGGCGCCCGGTCAGGGTGCGCCACGGGATCAGTTCGTGGACGTTGGTGTAGCCCGCGTTGTAGCAGACCTTGTCGCTTTCCAGCCCCGACCAGGTTGGCGCCGAGATGATCTTGCGCGGCTGGGCCACGACATCGCGGAAGCGGATCTTCTCGTCTTCCTTGGGCAGCGCGAGATGGGTGTGGTCGAGGCCCGTGGTCTTGGACAACGCGCCCCAAGCGCGTACGGCCACCTCGCCGTTGGTCTCCGGCGCCAGCATCAGCAAGGTCTCGGCCGCGTCAATATCGCTCTCGATCCGCGCCAGGCCCTTGGTGGATCCCTCGGCCGTGACGACGCCGTTCAGCTTCTTCAGGAGCTCGACCTCGTGCCCAGTGGGCCAGGCGATGCCTTTGACGCCGTTGCCGATCTTGTCCATCAGCGGTCCGAGCGAGGTGAAGCGCTTGTAGATGTTGGGGTAGTCGCGTTCGACGACGGTGATGGCCGGCATGGTTTTGCCGGGGATCGGCTCGACTTCGCCACGCTTCCAGTCCTTTACATCGAACGGCTGCGCCATCTCGCCCGGACTGTCGTGCATGATCGGCGTCAGCACGACATCCTTCTCGACGCCCAGGACCTCGGGCGCCACGCGCGAGAACGCCTTGGCAATCGACTTATAAATCTCCCAGTCGCTGCGCGACTCCCAGACAGGATCCACCGCGGCCGTCAGCGGATGGATGAACGGGTGCATGTCGGAAGTGTTGAGGTCGTTCTTCTCGTACCAGGTAGCGGTCGGCAGAACGATGTCGGAGTAGACGCAGGTCGTGGACATGCGGAAGTCGAGCGTCACCAGCAGGTCGAGCTTTCCCTGCGGGGCCTCCTCGCGCCACACGGCCTCCGCCGGCTTCGCCTTGCCCTCCTGCCCGAGGTCCTTGCCCATGACGCCATGCGTCGTGCCGAGCAGGTGCTTCAGGAAATATTCATGTCCCTTGCCCGAGGAGCCGAGAAGATTGGAGCGCCACACGAACATGTTGCGCGGCCAGTTCTTTGGGCCGTCGGGATCCTCGCAGGACAGCTTGAGCTCGCCGCTCTTGAGCTTCTGCACGACGTAGTCCTTGGGCTCCATGCCGGCGGCGGCCGCGTCTCGCGACACCTGCAGCGGATTGGTCTCGAGTTGCGGTGCTGACGGCAGCCAACCCATGCGTTCGGCGCGGATGTTGTAGTCGATGATCGCGCC
>JAUXST010000384.1 GCA_030679805.1 Reyranella sp.
CTTTGCCACCCAGGGATGACGCAGGCCCTCCGGCTCGCTGCTCCGGCCGAGGTACGTTCTGCGTCGTCGGCCGGGACGAGGCGACCGCCTTTGCTCAGTTGCCGACGAGATTCTGCTGCGGCGGGTAGCAGAACACCGACGGCGGGTTGGGCGTGACCGGCGCACGTAGATCGGTGGCGTTATTCTTCCGGCGGCGAGGACTACTAACCAGCCGTTTGCCTCCGCGCTTAGCAACATGCGTACTGCGATGTGTCGAAGGTCGAGCCGGTGCTGGCGCCGTTGGGTGAGACCTTCGACGAGGTCGCGGCCGAGCGGTCGCAGGAGGGCCTGCGCGATGCCGCATGACAACGACAACGGGGAGGTCGGCTTCGGCCGGCCTCCCAAGCAACATCAGTTCAAGCCCCGCCAATCCAGAAACCCGAAGGGCAGGCCGCGCCGGTGTGAAATTTCCGCCACAGCGGCGGGTGGATCAGTGACGCAACGTGGGCGGCGACGACACCGACCGCCGCGACGGGATGGGCTCTCCTCAACCCGCGGGAACGCCAATCCGTAGTATGGTGCCGACGATCGCTTGGGAGCGGTCACGGACCTAAGCCGGCGTCAAATGAACAGCACGGAACAATATCTATTTGCCTGTGGAGACTTCCAGCAAGCTGCGGTCCAGGATCGGATCTTTGGTCGTCGGCTGGCTGGCAAGCCGGATGCCCTCGTTGGCTTTTGTCGAGAGCCTTTCGTGCGGCCGTCCGGCATTTCGAGCGACCGTGTGGACGGTATGGTGTTCGGCGTAACCGACGCCGATCTCGCGGCGGCGGACGCGCACGAACCGCCCAACTACCGGCGTTCGAAGGTCAGGACGGCCTCGGGCCTCCTGGCATGGGTCTACCTTCGACAGAATTGAGCACGTCGGCTGTGATGCGCTGTTTATGGCGCGCAGCGCACTGCCTGTGACGGAGATGGTGTTGAGTCCCTTGCGAAGGGACAATCAGCCGCAACACCGTGATCCGCCTTTGACTTGCGGCGCCGATGCTTTCCGGCCAGCAACGCCCCCATGATTCGTCTCGATAACATTGGCAAGCAGAACGGCCATCAGATCCTGTTCATCGACGCCTCGATGGGCCTCCAGAAGGGCGAGAAGGTGGGGCTTGTCGGGCCCAATGGCGCCGGCAAGACGACGCTTTTCCGCATGATCGCGGGCCAGGAGCAGCCCGACGACGGCCAGGTGACGATCGAAGCCGGCATGACGATCGGCTATTTCAGCCAGGACGTCGGCGAGATGTCGGGCCAGAGCGCGGTCGCGGCGGTGATGGACGGCGTCGGGCCGGTGAGTGCGCTCGCCACCGGGATGGCCGGGCTCGAGGCCGCGATGGCCGATCCGGACCAGGCCGACCAGATGGACGCTCTCGTCGAGCGCTATGGCGAGGTGCAGGCGCGCTTCGGCGAGCTCGACGGCTATGCGCTGGAGGCGCGCGCGCGGGAGGTGCTCGCGGGGCTGAGCTTCAGCCAGGAACGCATGGACGGCGACGTCGGTCTTCTTTCCGGCGGCTGGAAGATGCGCGTGGCGCTCGCCCGCATCCTGCTGATGCGGCCCGACGGCATGCTGCTCGACGAGCCCAGCAACCATCTCGATCTCGAAAGCCTGATCTGGCTGGAGGACTTCCTCAAGAACTACGAGGGCGCGCTGCTGATGACCTCGCACGACCGCGAGTTCATGAACCGCAACGTCAACAAGATCGTGGAGATCGACGCCGGCGCGCTGACCGCCTATTCGGGCAACTACGAGGTCTTCCAGCAGCAGCGCGCGCTGGCCGAAAAGCAGATGCAGGCGCAAT
>JAUXST010000389.1 GCA_030679805.1 Reyranella sp.
TGCGCGAGCGGCAGCCGGCGGCCGAAGCCATGGTGATCTCGGTGCTGGCTGACGACCGCACCGTGATCGAGGCGATCGAGGCGGGCGCCACCGGCTATCTCCTGAAGGACAGCGACCCGATCGACATCGTCAAGGCCATCGCCGAGCTGCTGGCCGGCCGCTCGCCCATTTCCTCGACCATCGCCCGCACCATCGTGCGCCGGCTGGGCGCGCGCGACCCGTCGGCCGCTGCCGGCCTCGACGCGGCGCCCGACGCGGCTTCCGAGCCTGGATCCCCGCCGCTCACGCCGCGCGAGATGGACATCCTGTGGGGCATCGCCAAGGGCTTCACCTATGGCGAGCTGGCCGAGCGGCTGAAGATCTCCAAGCAGACGGTGCCGGTGCACATCAAGCACATCTATCGCAAGCTGCAGGCGAGCAACCGGTCCGAAGCCGTCTACGAGGCCTCGCGGCGGGGCCTGATCAGGCTGTGACCCGCTTCGGCCCTCTCGGCTGGGCCGTCCTGGCGCTCGCCCTCCTGGCGATCGCTGCCGCCCCCCACGTGCTGAGTGCGCCCGAACCGGCAGGTGCCACCGTCCTCGATCGCGCGACCTTCCTGTCCGGCAACGGCCCCGGCGAGGAAGCGTCCCTGCCGCATGTCGTCAATCCCGGCAGCGGCAAGCCCCTTTCGGTGCGCTACATGGTCGATGTCGATCTGCCCGCCGCCTCCGATGACGGTCCGTACCTTCTCATTCCCCTGCTCAATCGACGCGTGTCGCTGGAAATCGCCGGCGAGACCTTCTACGACAGCGGCTTTCACACGTTGTGGGCGGGCCCGGTGGTCAGCACCACGACCCTGGTGCGCCTGCCGAGCCGGGGGATTGTGCCCGGGCGCAACCGCTTGACGCTCACCGTCGCGACCGACCGCTTCATCGTCCCGGTCTATCTGTCGCGCCTCTACCTCGGCACCGAGGCCCAGCTGGCGCCGAGCTTCAAGTGGTGGAGCTTCCTCGAACAGCTGAGGATCATGAGCCTTTCCGCCCAGGTGCTGCTGGCCGCTGGCCTGATCCTCGCCTTCTTCTTCCGCCCCGGCGACATATTGATCTCCTGGCTGGCCGCCCTCGAGGCCGTGTCGATCACGGTGGCGATCGCGATGTTCACCGGCTTTCAGCACGGCATGCGCGAGGTCCTGCCGTATGTCGTGGCGCTCGTCCCGGCCTACGGCCTGCTCTGCGTCGCCGTGGCGCTGGCCCTTCTCGGCCGGCGTCCGCCCGGGGCCCTGCGGCTCTTCATCATTGCCGTCACCTGCCTCATGCTGGGCGCCGCGGCCATCGGCACGCCTCTCAGCCGGACGATCACGGCGATGGTCGCCGTCGCCTTCCTTGCCATCGGGATCGTCAGCGCGACGATCGTGATCGGCTGGGGCGCCTTCAGGCAGGGCAACGTCGATGCCCGCTTCCTGCTGGGCCCGGCCATTCTGCTGACCTTGTTCATGGCGCGCGACGGCTACATCGTGGCCACGCTGCCCGATCACCCTTTCAACATGATCTCGTCGCATATTGGGCTGGTCTATGTCGCCACCATGATCGCCGTGCTGATGCGCCGGATGGGATCGAGCTTCGAGCAGCTCGACCGTTCCAACGAGACGCTGGCCCTCAAGCTCGCCGAGCGCGAGGCCGAACTCGCGGTGCTGGCGCGGCAGGAACAGGTCGAGGCGAGCCGCCTGGTGCGCGAGCAGGAGCGCCAGCGCCTGACGCACGACCTGCACGATGGCCTGAGCGGCCATCTCGCCTCGATCATCGCGCTGTCGGAACGGGCCGAGTCGAAGCCGATCGAGGCCGCCGCGCGCGAGGCGCTGAACGACCTTCGCCTGGTGATCTATTCGCTCGACCTCGGCACCAGCGACCTGCCGCTGGCGCTGGCGAATTTTCGCGAACGTCTCATTCCGCAATTGCAGCGCCTCGGCGTCGAACTCGACTGGTCGATGGCCAACCTGCCCGAGGTTTCCGGCGTCACGCCGGGCAATGCGCTGGCCGTGCTGCGCATCCTGCAGGAAGCGATCACCAACGCGCTGCGCCACGGGCCGGCGCGCCGCATCGCCATCCGCGGCAGCCTCTCGGAAGGCGGGATGGCGGCCATCGCGATCGAGAACGACGGCCAGCCGTTCGCAGCCGGCAACGGTGGTCGCGGCCTCGAGAACATGCGCCGGCGCGCAGCGCAGCTGCACGCGAGGCTCGACATCTCGGCCGTCAGCGGCGGCACGACGGTCATCCTGCAGCTGCCGCTTCGCCTCGCCGATATCGAGGATTGAACCTTCAGCGTTGCGGCAGCGCGACTTCGGCCTCGATGACGTCCAGCGGCTCGTCCTGCATCAGCGCCTCGAAGGCGCGCAGGCGCTTGTAGATCGAGATCAGCGACACGATCGTCGTCCACGACTTCACCAGGTACTGGAACGATCCCTCGACCCGGCCGAAGGCGCGGATGATCTGCTGCATGACGCCCAGTGTCATGCCGCCGGCGACGATGGAAGGCGCCAAGGCGATGTAGGGCACGAGGACGCTGGCCTGCAGGTAGCCGTAACGGACGACGTTGAAGTAGAGGAAGTTGAAATACAGGCGGAAGTAGTTTGCCCGCACGTCCCGGAACAGCTCCTGAAGCGTCGGCGGCCGCGCGCGGTTGGCATCGTCCTCGCCCAGCACCAGCTCCTTGCGATAGGCGGCCTCGACGCGCTGGTTGCGGAACTCGAGCCCCGGCAGCCGAACGCCCGCGATCATCAGGAGTGCCGTGCCGAGCGCCGCCCAGATCACCGCGACGAAGACCAGCGCCTGCGGCACCTCGCCGATCAGCGGCAGCTCTTTCACGTGGGCGGACAGCACCCACAGGATCGGCAGGAACGCGATCAGGGTCATCAGCGCGTCGATCAGGCTCGCGCCCAGCTGTTCCAGGGTCTGGGCAAAGCGCTGCGTGTCCTCCTGGATGCGCTGCGAGGCGCCCTCGATGTGCCGCAGGCGATGCCAGTTGGCGGTGTAGTAGTCGTTCATCGCCGTGCGCCACCGGAAGACGTAGTGGCTGGTGACGAAGGCCGCCAGCACGGCGGTGGTGATGTAGACCAGCGCGATGCCGCCGAACGTCGCGAGCTGGCCGAAGAACTGCTCCTGGGTGACGACGCCCGGCTTTCCCAGCGCCTGCTGGATCATGTTGTAGAAGGTGCCGAACCAGTTGTTGATCATCACGTCGAGCTGCACCTGGAACCAGATGAAGAAGATGATGACGGCCGAAACGCCGACTGACCAACGGGACCAGCGATGCGGCAGCAGCCAGCCGACCAGGGCGACGAAGACGGCGCCGGTGGCGATCATGTACTGGTAGAGCCAGATGTTGCGCGCCGTCTCGACGGCGACGGCGGCCCCGTCGGCATCGGCCGGCGGGTAGGCAAAGCCTACGAGACCGCCGAGGCTGAGCTGGGGGCCGAGGTCGCGGGCCAGGCCGTACCACAGCGCCATGACGAGGGCGGTCCACAGGACCGCGGCTGGGAAGAAGAGCTTCGGGCTCGGGAAGAACGATGAGAACATGGCTCACCAATAGCGCGGGAGCCGCCGCCGGGCCATGTGGGTTTCCGGTCGATGCCCGGCGGTGGCGGTCGGGCGCGGCCGACCCGTGCTGCCCCGCTTCGTCGCCAGGTGGCTCAATGCGTCATTGCGGACGGCCCTAGACGGGCACGGCAAGTTGTGTGAGACCAATTCCCTGGTCGGCATGTGGTGTCGAACGACTGTCGTGCGGCCGCTAGATGTCGCCCTCCCGCCGTATCTCGAGCGGGTGCTCCGGCGCTGAACGCCCAACGTTTAAGGCACGGAGAAGGAATGACCGTCTTTGTCATCGGCGGCACCGGTTTCATCGGATACCGCCTGGTCCGTCTGCTCGTTGCGCGCGGGGAGACCGTCGTCTGCATGGACGCCGACCCCGGCGCGCACTCCTTCGCCGACCTTGGCGGAAAGGTCTCCTCCGTCCGCGGGGACGTGGCGCAGTTCGACGACGTGATGGCCGCGATGGCCGCCGCCAGGCCGGAGCGCGTCGCCAACCTCGCCTATCTCATCGGCAGCGGTCATCCTCCGCACGCCGCGATGAGGATCAACGTCCTCGGTATGGACAACTGCTTCGAGGCCGCGCGTCTTTTGGATGTGAAGCACACGGTTTACGCCGGATCGTTCGCAGCGAACGGCCGGCAGGCCAACTACGGCGAACGTCCCGTGAGGGAAGACGACCCGATGCATGGCGAATACCAGTACGCCAGGCACAAGATCATGAATGAGTGGCAGGCGCTGGACTACATCGAGAAGTATGGCATGTGCGTCACCGGCATCCGGGCCGCCTACGTCACGGGCCAGGACAAGGTGCGAGGCTCGGTCGACCACGTGCGCTGTATCACCGAGCCCGCGCTGGGCAAAGCCGTGTCCCTGCCGTTCAAGGACGCCATGTCCTGCGTGATCCACGTCGACGACATGGCCGAGGTGTTTGCCCGGGTGCTGATGTCCGACAGGCCCGCCCACCGCGTCTACAACTCGGGAGGGGCGACCGTCAGCTTGGGCGAGATCGCCGAGATCGTCCGATCCCACCTGCCGGACGCCATGATCAGCTTCGAGAACGAGCGCGGGGCTCGCGAGGCAAACTCCGCCTA
>JAUXST010000390.1 GCA_030679805.1 Reyranella sp.
CGGAGTAGCGCGCACGACCTGCTCGGCCAGCGCCGTGTCGACGCAGGCCTCGAAGGCGATGTCGCGCGACAGTGCCCCCGACGCGCGCATCGCGGCGTGCAGGCGGTCAAACCCTCCGCGGCGGATGACGGGATCGGGACCCCAGAGGCCGAGCGCGCGGTAGCGGTCGATGCAGGCGGCGAAGAGCGGCGTCGCAAGATCGGGGAAATAATCTTTCAGAAGGCCGGCGATCTCGAGCGCGGGCGTTCGGGCGAACCACTGCAAGGTACGATGGATGGCGCGGGTCATGCGCTGCAACTCGTCGGCGCGCTGGGTGAGCACATCGCGGCGCGTCACCAGCGTGGTGTAGGCGGTGAGGCCGCGCGTGGCGGCGGCGTTCCAGACATGGCCTGCGCCCGAGGCGATCAATCGCTCGGCATAGGGCTGGAACACTTGTATGGCGTCGAGCTTGCCGGCCGCCAGCGCCGCCTCGTTCTCGGCCATGGTCTTGTCGGTGACGCGATCGAGTGCGGCCGGGTCGACGCCGGCCTGGCGGAGATCGTTCGCCAGGCAGATCCAGGGCGTCGGCACTTCCGACACTGACGCGAAGCGCAAGCCCACGAGGTCCGCAAAGCGGAAGTCAGGCTTGGGTTTCGCGCCGATGATGAAGAACGGATCGCGCGCCACGACATCGCAGAAGCAGACGAGGTCGCAGGCGGGCTCGGCGTCGTGCAGCATCAGCACGCGCAGCGGCCCACCCCACATCACGTCGACTTCGCCCGCGCGCAGCACGCCCACGGCAGCGCCGGGGCTGGGCGAGGGGATCATTTCTACCTCAACGCCCGCCGCGGCAAAGGCGCCGGTCGCCTGGGTGGCATAGAAGGGCGCGTAGAACAGGGCGCGGAAATTTTCGGACAGTCTGATCGTCATGGTCTGCGGCCTCCGCAGATATGATAGCGTTGTTGGTGCAAGGGAGGAACGAATGGCCGCACAAGGAATCGCCCCGGGCTTTCTGCCGGTCCGGCCGGAGTGGCTGGGCCAGCACCAGGAAGCGGTGCTCGAGCCCGCGCTGCCGATCGTCGATCCGCACCATCATCTCTGGGATCGTCCCGGCAACAGCTACCTGCTGCCGGACCTGATTGCCGACACGAGCAGCGGCCACAACATCGTGGCCACGGTGTTCGTCGAATGCCGGGCGATGTATCGCGCCGGTGGCGAGGAGACTCGCCGTTCGCTGGGCGAGACCGAGTTCGTGAACGGCATCGCCGCCATGAGTGCGAGTGGCGGCTATGGATCCACCAAGGCCTGCCTCGGCATCGTCGGCAACGTCGACATGCGCTTCGGCGACCGCGCCAAAGGAGCGCTCGAGGCGCACGTGGCACACGCCGGCGACCGCTTCAAGGGCATCCGCAATGTTTCGCCGTGGCATTCGAGCGGATTGCGCGCCAGCTCGGCCACGCCGCCGGAAGGCCTGCTGCGCGACGCGGAGTTTCGTCGTGGCTTCAGAGCGCTCGGCGAGCTCGGCCTCAGCTTCGATGCCTGGCTGCTGCACACCCAGCTCGACGACCTGATCGATCTCGCCCGCGCTTTCCCAGGCACCAGCATCGTGCTCGATCATGTCGGCGGCCCGATCGGCATCGGCCCCTATGCTGGCCGTCGCGCCGAGGCTTTCGCCGAATGGAAGCCGAAGCTCTTCGAGCTGGCGCGCTGCCCCAACGTCACGGTGAAGCTGGGCGGCCTCGGCATGCATCTGGGCGGCTTCGACTTTCCCGAGCGGCCCAAGCCGCCGACCTCGGCGCAACTGGCCGAGGCCTGGAAGCCCTATATCGAAACCTCGATCGAGGCCTTCGGGCCCGAGCGCGCCATGTTCGAGAGCAACTTCCCGGTCGACAAGGGCATGTGCAGCTACGCCGTGCTGTGGAACGCTTTTAAGCGTCTCGCGGCAGGGTATTCGGCTGCCGAGAAGACGGCGCTGTTCAGCGGTACCGCCGCGCGTGTCTATAAGCTGGCACTGGGGTAGTTCATCGGGGCCGGCTGTCCCGACCCATGGTCATGGCCATCGCAATCCCGGTCGTGATCAAGGGAAAGGCAAGGTAGGTGAGGGCAATGTCGGCTGCGTATTCTGGCAGCGGCATGCGGAAAACACCGAGAAAGATCGGCAAGTCGATGAGAATGGAGATCGCGGCCCATGCAAAGCCCACTCCCAGCCCTGGCGCCAGCCCGGTCTCCTCGACGTTTCGAAAGAAATACACCGACGCCGCCACGGTGCAGCCGACGCCAACCACCGCGATCAGGCTTTCGAACAGCGGGCGATTGTTCTGTCTGACGCTGAAAAGGACAAAGGCCACCGCGAAGGGAACCAGCCAGAGGATGATTCCGTAACCGGCAATCCGCTTCCAGTTCATGTCGATCTCCTCCGTGTCCGAACCTTCCCCAGTCTGCAATGCTGGTCGAACGGCGCCGAAATCCCTTGAGCTGTATCAAGCGCGGCTTATCGCTACCGCTTTACCTCGACATTCCAGAACGCCGTCGCCGAGGGCGGACGCACCCAGCCCGACGTCCGCGCGCTGACGGCTGAGGCGCTGAACCATTCGCCCAGCGGATAGTGCGTGCCTTCGCGCATCGCGCGGGTCTGGATGGCGTCGGCGATGACCTGGCGCCTGGCGGCGTCGGGCTCGCGCGCGAAGGCGTCGCGCAGCTCTTCCAGCCTGGCGTCGCACGGCCAGCCGGCCGAGGCCTTGTCGCAGGCGGCATTGAGGAACAGCGAGGTCACCGGGTTCACCACGTCGAGCACGCCGGTGCTGGAGAGCGTGATGTTCCAGCCGCGGTCGGGCGGCGGGTCCTTGCGCATGACGCGGGCGAGGTGGCTCTGCCAATCGGCCGGCCGCATGTCGACGGTGAAGCCGACCCGTTCGAGCTGGGCCTTGGCGACCGGGCCGAGATTGGCGAGCGAGGCGAGGTCGCTCACCTGCAGCAGCACGATCGGACGGCCATCGTAACCCGCTTCCTTGATGAGCGCCTTCGCCTTGGCGACATTGCCTTCCAGCAGACCCTGCGTGCCGGCATCCGACGCGAGCGGCGTGCCGCAGCCGAAGTAGGATTTGCACAGCCGCCAGAACACCGGATCGCCGACGGCGGCTTTCAGGAATTCCGTCTGGTCGATGGCGTAGCCCAGTGCCAGGCGGATCTTGGGATTGTCGAACGGCGGATGCAGCCAGTTGGGCCGCATGGCGTACTGGTTGGCATAGGCGCCCTTGACCACGGTGACGCCCTTCCTGTTCTCCAGCAGCGGCAGTAGATCGTGCGCCACCGCCTCGACGGCATCGACCTCGCCGCTCTCCAGCGCGTTCACCGCCGTCTGCGGATCGGCGATCGACAGCCATTCGATGCGGTCGACCTTGGCCACCTTGCCGCCGGCGAAATTGGCGGGCGGTTCGGCGCGCGCCACGTACTTGGGATTCTTCACATAGGCGACACGGTCGCCCGGCCGCCATTCGTCCGCCTTGAACATGAACGGCCCGGAACCGGTCGCGTCCTTGATCTGTTGCGTTGCCGGCGCGGCGGCAACGCGCTTGGGCATCATGAAGGGCACAATGCCGGCGGGCTTGGCGAGCGAGTCGAGCACCAGGCCGTAGGGTTGCCTGAGTTCCATCCGGATGGTCTTCGCATCGGGTGCCGAGAGGTCCTTCACGTAGTTGAAGAGCTTTAGGCCCATGACGTCGCGGCTGCCCCAGCGGCGGAGCGAGGCAATGCAATCCTCGGCCGTGACCGGCGTGCCGTCGTGCCAGGCGAGCCCGTCGCGCAAGCCGAAGATGTAGACCAGGCCGGCGGGATCGACGCTCCATTGGTCGACCATCTGCGGTCGCGGTTTCAGATCGCCGTCGAGGCCGAACAGCGTGTCATAGACCATGTAGCCGTGCGTGCGGCTGATCTGTGCTGACGCCCAGATCGGATCGAGGATTTTCAGATCCGAATGCATGACGATTTTCAGCGTCGATTGCGCAAACGCCGGCGCGGCAAGAACAAGCGCCGCAAGGGCGATGAGGATGCGGTGTAGCCTCACGGGTGGTTCCTCCGGTTCATTTTGGTTCGGCCGCGAGGCCGTTGATCGTCTGCAGGGCGTAGGCGCGGAATTGGCCGAGGATCATGCCCTTCCAGTCGTCGGCATCGACATAGAAGGCGTCGCGCACGGCGCGGCGGATCTCCGCTCGCAGCGCATCGGGCGCATCGGGATGTCCGGCGAGCCAGGCCTCGCCGCGCAGCGCGCGCCGCACGGCGGGGCCGGGCAGCGTGCCGTATTCCAGGGTGGTCGGCGTGATCGCGACGCCGGGGCATTCCTCGGGCGCGAAGCCTGTGATGTGGCCCAGGGTGCGTGGCGACACCGACTCGGCCATCGAACTCACGATCAGGTCGCGACCCCACCACGCCCGCGCGCGTGCGAGTGTCTCGGGACTGTGGCGGCCAAAGATCTTCTCGCCGTGGCCGTAGGGGCCGAGGCCGGTATGGACGTCGATCCAGGCGATGTGGCGGCGCCAGGTGCCGTGCTTGCGCAGGATCGCGCGGATGATCTTGTTGCTCCAGGCCGGCGCCGTGCCGGAATAGAAGAGGCCGTCGGGATGCACGGCCTGGCCGCTGGAGACGCCGGGGTCGCGCCGGCCGGCGAGGCGGGCCATGGCGGCGGCGAGTTCTTCCTCGTTTGCCTCCGATGGCGGCCACGCGGTGGGCATCAGCAGGTCGTGGATCTCCTCGTAGACCGGGTTCGCGGGGTAGGGTTGACTGAAGTCGCGAAAATTGCGGTTGAGGTCGATGTTGTCCTCGTTGGTCCGCTTCAGGTGCGAGAAGCCGTAGGGATTGACGGCGTGGATCAGCAGCACGGCGATGCCGCTATCGGTGGCGCGCTGCAGCAGCGGGTCATGGAGGAGTGCGAGCTGGCAGGCCGAGCCGGAAAAGCCCTCGGGCCCGTGCGTGCCCGAACTCACGATGAGCAGGTTCGGTGCATCGGCGGTGCTGACGAGCGCCGTGTCCGTGGCGATCTCCTCGCCCTCGGCACCCTTCAGTGGATGGGCGTGGGACTCGATCGCGGCCCGCCGCGCGCCCGCTGCCGCGAGGAAGCGTTGCCGCGCCTCTCGGTAGCTTTGGGAGAAATGGGCGGCGGTCATCGGATCCTTTCGTCGAAGAAGTCGAGCGCCCGGAAGGCGCCGCCGATCGCCGGCAGGAACCACGGCTTGCCGGTATAGAGCGGAATCATGGGCAGCGGCGCATCGCCAAACGGCATGCGGCCGTGCAGGCGGCCGGCGATCGACCGGCCCATGGCATCGCCCAGGAAGGGCATCATCGACACGCCCGAGCCGTTGCAGCCCAGCACGAAATGCAGCCCGTCGAAACAGCCGGCATGCGGCAGGGCGTCATAGGTGAAGGCGACATTGCCCTGCCAGGTGTGCGTGACCTTGACCTCGGCGAGCTCCGGGAAACGCTTGACCAGGGAGGCGTGCAGCAGCCGGGCACGCTTCTCGCCGTCGATCTCGGTGAATCGGGCGCGACCGCCGAAGATCACGCGCTTCCCATCGGGCGAGAGCCGGTAATAGTTCAGCACCCGGCGCGTCTCCGAGAAGGTACGACCGCGCGGGCAGAGTTTGAGCGCCAGGCCCTGAGGCAGTTCCTCGGTGGCGATGACGTGGCTGGCGATGGGCACGAGGCGGCGCTGCAGCTTGGGCGTCACCCCGCCGGTGTAGCCGTTGGTGGCGATCACGACATGGCGCGCCTGTATCTCGCCCGCGGTCGTCGTGATCCGCCAGCCGTCGCCCGAGCGCGCGAGGCCGGTGGCGCGGCAGTGGCCCGCCAGCGTGATCGAATTGCGCCGCTGCACCGCTGCCAGCAGGCCACCGTAGAACAAGGCGGGATGCAGCTTGCCCGCAGTCTCCAGCACCATGCCGCCGTGATAGTAGCCGCTGCCGATCTCCTGGCGCTGTTCTTCGCGGCTCACCAGATAGCAGTCGGTGGCGCCGCCGGCGCGCAGCTTATCGTAGCGCTTACGCAGGCCCTCGTAGTGCGAGGCAGCGCAGGCGCCGAGAAAGCGGCCGCGCTGCTCGAGATGGCAGTCGATGTTTTCCTTCTCCACCAGATCGAACAGCCCGCGGTAGGCCTCGACCGCCCAGCCGACGACGTCGCGCACCAGGTCGGGCGCGTAGTCGAGACTCTTGCCGGTGAAACTCTTGCCAATGCTGAGACCGGCGCTGATCGCGCCGCCGCTGCGCGTGCTGGCACCTGAACCGAATTCCTCGGCTTCGAGCACCACGCTCTGGATGCCGGAATCCGCCAGCGCCCGCGCAGCGGCGAGGCCGGCATAGCCGCCACCCACCATCACGACGTCGGTGCTTGCGGGCAGCGACGGTGCCTCGATCGCCTGCGGCCTAAAAGCCTCCCACCAGTAGGGCTCGTCCTTGAAGCTGCTTGCCAGGATAGACTGGCCATTCCTAGGCATGAAAACACTCTTCGACAAAACGTTGAGGATTGGGACTTTTGGCTTGTCGCCTGGCGGCGTCAAAGTCATTGTCAGAGCACGATAATTCCCTGGAGTTATGATGATCACGTCGCGCCAGCTCGAAGCGTTTCGCGCCATCATGGAGCACGGCACGGTGACGGCAGCGGCCGAGCGGCTGGGCGTGTCGCAGCCGGCGGTGAGCAAGATCCTGGCCGGGCTGGAACTCGAGATCGGCTATCCGTTGTTCACCCGGATCAAGCGGCGGCTGGCGCCGACCAGCGAGGCGAGGCTGCTCGCGGCCGAGGTGACGCGGCTTTATCACAGCCTCGACCGCATCAGCGAGATGGCGCGCGAGATCCGCGACCGACAGGTGGGCGACCTGCACGTCTATTCGACGCCGGCGCTGGGCCGCACCGTGCTGCCCGACGTGATGGCGGGCTTCGTCAAACGCCACGCCAAGGCGCACATCGTGTTCCATGTGCGGAGTTCCACCTACATCAACCAGAAGATGGTCGACCAGCAGATCGACCTCGGCTTCTCGATGATGCCGTTCGAGCATCCTTCCATGGTGACCGAGGAGCTGAGCCGCGCCGCCGCCGTCTGCGTGCTGCCGGCCGGCCATCGCCTGGCGCGGCGGAAGGTGATCCGGCCGGCCGACCTGCGCGGCGAGCGCTTTCTCTCGTTCCCGCTCGACGGCCGCATGCGCCACCTGATCGACGCCGCCTTCGAGCAGGAGCGCATCGAGCGCAGCCTGCAGATCGACGTCTATTCCTCGGCCGACGCCTGTGCGCTGGCGGCGCGCGGGCTGGGCGTCTCGATTGTCGAGCCCTTCACGGCGCGCGACTACGAGCGCGACGGCATCGCCGTGGTGCCGTTCGAGCCGCGCATCCGCTACCTGTTCCGCGCCATGCGACCGCGTTTCCGCAAGCCGTCGCGGCTGGCCGATGCCTTCCTCGACGCAGTGAAGGCGCATCTGCGGACCAACGGCTGGGCCTGAACGATCACGCGGGGTCATGGGCCACGAAGAATTCGAGGCCGATCAGGCGTTCCAGCAGCATCACGACGGCCAACGTGACGACGACTGTCGCGGTCGAGATCGCCGCCAGCACGGGCGAGGCGTTCTCCTGGATGAAGGCGTAGATCTGCACCGGCAGGGTCGTGACCTCGGGGCCGGTCAGGAACATCGTCACGGTCACCTCGTCGAACGAGATGATGAAGGTGAAGAGGAGCGCTGTGACCAGGCCGGAGCGCGCCAGCGGCAAAGCGATGCCCAGCGCCAGGCGGCGCTCGTCGGCGCCCAGCAGCGAGGCGGCCTCGACGATCTCCCCGTCGATGCGCGCCATGGCGACGGCGATCGGCCGCCAGGCGAAGGGCAATGTGACGACGACATGGGCCGCTACGATGCCGCCCGCCGTGCCGAGATGGCCGCTGAGTGCCAGCACATTGACCAGCGCTACGCCCAATGCCGCATGGGGAAAGAACAGCGGCGACATCACCACCAGCTCGAAGGCAGGCAGCCAGCGCGGCTTCAGGCGATGGCAGGCATAGGCGCCGGTGAAGGCGATGGCGGTGGCGAGCACGGCCACGACCGCGGCGATACCGAGGCTGGTCAGGAAGGCCTCGACCCAGCGCGGGTCGGTGGCGGCTTCGAGATACCAGCGCAGGCTGAGCTCGCCCGGCGGGAAGCGGAGATAGCCTGCGGCCGCGAACGAGGTGGCGGCAATGACCAGGATCGGCGCAGGCAGGAAGAACAGCAGCGCGAACGAACCGGCGCGACCGAGTTTGATCAACGGAGCATTCATCGGTCGGCCTTCGGCACCAGCGCGCCTTCGAGGGCGCGCAGCACGACCAGGCCGAGTCCGCTCAGCAGCAGCAGGCAGAGCGCCCAGGTCGAGGCCTTGCTCATGTTGAAGTTGTAGACGACCTCCTGATAGATCTGCGTGCCGGCCATCTTCTGGCGCAGGCCGCCCAGCAGGATCGGCGTCACGATCGCCCCCATCGAGGTGAGGAAGGTGATGCCGATGCCGGTGAAGACGCCGGGCAGCGACAGTGGCAGCACGACGCGGCGCCAGGTGGCGAGGCCCGAGGCGCCGAGCGACTCGCTCGCCTCCTCGAGCCTGGTGTCGATCTGCAGCAGCACCGAGAGCGTGGCGATCACCGCGAACGGCATCAGCACGTGCGTGAGGCCGATCACCACCCCGAGATCGTTGAAGATCAGCGGCAGCGGCGACTGGATGGCACCCACCCAGCGCAAGGCTTCATTGAGGAATCCCTTGGGCCCCAGGATGACCAGCCAGCCGTAGGTGCGGACCACGAGGCTGACCAGCCACGGC
This sequence comes from Reyranella sp., assembly GCA_030679805.1. Classification (GTDB taxonomy): domain Bacteria; phylum Pseudomonadota; class Alphaproteobacteria; order Reyranellales; family Reyranellaceae; genus Reyranella. Next base: position 8,794 of record JAUXST010000390.1, read on the forward strand.
ACCAGCACGACCACCAGCAGGAGATTGCGCCAGCGCGGCAAGCGCCACAGCAGCCAGGCGATGGGATAGGCCAGCACCGCCGAAGCGAGCGCCACCACGACCGAGATCGAGACGGTGCGCAGGAAGACCTCGTGATAGTCGGGCCGCTCGACGATCTGGCGGAAGTAGACCAGAGAGAAGCCGTCCCTGGTCCAGAAGGCGTTGAAGAACAGCAGCACGACCGAGCCCAGAAACAGCGCGAGCACCAGCAGGGCCGGCAGCAGCAGCCAGCCCAGGCTTTGCGGGGTCGCGCTGGTGCGCACCTCAGACGCCAGCAGCGAAGCCGGGCGGGAACTCGGCCGAGGCGTTGGTTTCGGTGTCGAAGGCCTCGGCGAGCTGGATCAGGTGCGCCTCGGCGTACCACGGCGCCACGAAATGGATGCCGATCGGCAGGCCTGCCTTCGAGCGGCCGAACGGAATGCTGATCGCCGGATGCCCGGTCATGTTGAAGGGGATGGTGTAGGTGTACCAGGCCGCGCGCAGGTCGCCGATCGGCTTGCCGCCGACCACGAGCGGCGCGAACTGGTCCTGGGTGGCGAGCGGCGCCGGCGTGGCGACGGTCGGCGTCAGTAGGAGGTCGCAGTCGCCGAACAGTCGCTGCACCGACTTGTAGGCGGTGGTGCGGTCCATCAGCGCGCGGCGCAGCATGACGACGTCGACGGCGTCACCCTCGTCGAGGGTCTTGGCGAACGACGGGTCGAGATCGCCGCGGCGGTTCTTCAGGATCTCGCCGAAACGCTCGATCTGGTTGGCACGCAGGATCAGCCGCGCGACGTCGAGCTTCCAGTCGACCTCGCGGCCGTCCATCTCCTTGATGCGCGCGCCGCGCTTGTCGAGGAAGGCGAGGGCGGCATCGAGCCGGGCCTCGGTGTCGGGATCGAGGTAGCCGCCCGTCATGCGGCGGATAACGGTGATGCGCTTGCCGGCGATGGGATCCTCCGCCCCTTGCGGCCAGGCGAACGGCGTGCGGCCGATGGCGAGCGTCCAGGGATCGTCGCTATGGCCGCGCGACATCGACGCGAGTCCGATGCCGAGGTCGGCGGGATGGCGCGCCATGACGCCGAGGTAGGTGAGCTGGCCGAACTGGTCAGGCGGCACCTCGTGCGGCACGCGGCCGAGCGTGGCTTTCAGCCCGTAGACGCCGCAGCAGGCGGCGGGAATGCGGCCGGAGCCGGCGCCGTCGGTCGACATGGCGATCGGCCCGAGTCCGAGTGCCACCGAGACGGCGGCGCCGCCGCTCGACCCGCCCGACGTGTGGTCGCGGTTCCAAGGATTGCGCGTGATTCCGTGCAGGCGGCTGTCGGTCAGCACCTTGTGGCCGAACTCCGGTGTCGTCGTCTTGGCGAACAGCACGGCATCGGCGGCGCGCCACTGGGCGATGGCGTCGGCGTCGGCCGCCGGCACATTGTCCTTCATGGTGAGCGAGGCGAAGGCGGTGCGCAGGCCCGTGGTCAGGATCAGGTCCTTGGCCGACACCGGCACTGCGGCGAGCGCGCCGAATTGGGCGCCTTGCTTGCGGCGCGCATCGAGCGCGTCGGCCGCCTTGCGCGCGCCCTCGGCATCGAGTGTGGCGATGGGGTTGTAAGGTTCGGCGCGCTTGCAGCGTTCGAGCAGGCCCTCGACGATGTCGCGTGCGGCGACCTTGCCGGAGGTGAAGGCGGCTACGAGGTCGGCGATGGGCCGGCCGGCGAAATCCTGTGCGGGCATGGTGCGGTCTTTCAGGGGTTGGCAAAAACAGTGAGGGAATCGGCGGCGAACGAGAGCTGCGCAGACTGGTTCTCGGCCAGCCCGGCGGTGGGCGCATTGGCCATCATGAGTCCGGTAAGCGGCCCGTGCACGGTGTCGAAAGTGACCTTCAGCATCGGCCCCAGCCGATGGAGGGCGACGACACGCGCCGCGAACGTGGTACCGGTGCCGGCGCCGGAGGAGGGCTGCACGGCTATGGATTCGGGCCGGCAGGCGACGTTGCAGCTCGCGCCGGCGCGGGCCTTGCCGATCACGGCGGTGAGCGGCAGCCGGAGATGGCTGCCGCCGATCTCGATCTCGGCCGAGGCGGCGTCGATCGAAACGATGCGGCCCGGCAGCATGTTGATGTCGCCCACGAAGCGGGCGACGAACGGCGAGGCGGGGCGGCGGTAGATCTCGCCCGGCGTGCCCACCTGCTGCACCCGGCCGCCATCCATCACCACGATGGTGTCGGAGAGCAGCGTCGCTTCCTCCTGGTCGTGGGTGACGAAGACGAAGGTGGTGGCGAGCTGGCGCTGGATCGATTTCAGCTCGACCTGAAGCTGGCGCCGGAGCTGCAGGTCGAGCGCGCTCAAGGGCTCGTCGAGCAGCAGGATGGCGGGCTCCAGCACCAGCGACCGCGCCAGCGCCACGCGCTGCTTCTGGCCGCCCGAGAGCTGGCCGATGCGGCGCCGCTCGAAGCCCGCCAACCCGACCAGGCCGAGGAAGCGCGAGACTGGGCCCGCGATATCGGCGGCCGGCGTGCCGCGCACTCTGAGGCCGTAGGCCACGTTGTCGAATACGTCGAGATGGGGAAACAGCGCCAGGTTCTGGAACACCATGCCGATCGGCCGCCGCCGGGGCGGCACGCCCTGCATGGCTGCACCGTCGATGGCGATGGCGCCGCGGCTGGGTTCTAGAAATCCCGCGATCAGGCGCAGCAAGGTGGTCTTGCCGCAGCCCGACGGGCCCAGCAGGGTGACGAAGCTGCCACCCTCGATGGCGAGGTCGACCTCGTTCAGCACCGTCGCGGGGCCGAACTCCTTGCCGACGCCCGCGATCGCGATCGAGCCTCGCCTCACTGCCCGCTACTCACTGCTTGACGCCGGACATCAGCTTCTCGGCGCGGTTGACGCGCTCCTCGTTATGCTCGACCACGACCCGCCAGTCGGGCGAGTAGAGGCTCTGCCCGATCTTGTCGTAGGCCTGGCCCAGCGTCTTCTGCAGGTCGTCCGGCAGCTTCACCTTGGAATTCATCGGCAGCCAGCCGTCGAGCAGGGCGGCGCGAAGCTGCGGCTCGGCGCCGGCGATGTAGTTCATCCACACCAGCGACCTGTCCTGGTTCTTGGCGCCTTTCGGGATCACCACCACGTAGGGCAGCATCAGCGCGCCTTCCTTGGGGATGACGATGTCGACGTTGGCGGCGCCGTGGCGGCGCAGGCTCCAGACGCGCGAGGCGTAGAACGGCACGGCCGCGACCTCGCCGCGCGTCAGCAGCGTGTTCATGTGGGCGAGCGAGGTGTAGGTCGCCAGCACGTTGGGCACGATCCTTTCGAGCAGCTTGAAGCCCGGCTCGATGTCCTTCTCGCTGCCGCCCATCGCTTTGGCCATGATCACCGCATCGTAGGGCGCGAGATAGACCGGCCGCGTGAGCGACAGCTTGCCCTTCCATTTGGCGTCGGTCAGGCCCTGCCACGAGGCGAAGTCCGCCGCCTTGGCGAGGTCGGTGTTGAAGGCGATGCCGTAGTAGGTGAAGTAGACCGGCAGGCCGACATGGCGGCCGGCCTTGTCCTTGGTCAGGAACTTCGGGTCGACGTCGGCGATGCCGGGAAGCTGCTTGTCGTCGAAGCTCTCGATCAGGCCCGCATTGGACAGCGCGATCGCCTCGAAATAGGTGACCAGCGCGAGATTGTACTGATTGGCGGCGGCCGGCGAGCGCAGGGCGCCCGCGGGATTCGGCACTTCGACCATCTTCACCGAGTAGCCGCCCGCCGGCGTGAACTGCTTGATGAAGGCCTCGCGCCAGGTGTTGGCGCCGCCGCCGCCCCACACCGCCATAACCAGATCGCCCTGGGCCACGGCGGGGCTGGTGCCGAGGCAGGCGAGCGCCACCGTGCAGGCAAGAGCCTTCAATCGCTTCAGCATCCCGGTCCCCTTTTGCAAACGCTTCCCCGGAAAAAATATGAAGGCCGGCGGGGACAGCGGAAAATTCATTCGTCCCGGATGATCATTCCGCCGGGTTATGGCCCATCGCTGTTGCCTGCGCTGGAAGCCGCACCTAGAGTTCGCCGGGGAATCACATGAAGGGGGCTCACATGAACACCAGGAAACTGAACCGACGTCAGGCCGTGTCGTTGCTGGGAGGCGCTGCCGCGCTCGGCGCCGCGGGTCCTGCCTTCGGCCAGGCCGAGCCGCCCAAGCCGGCGCAGATCGTCGTCAATCATTCCGGCGGGTCGATGGGCACCGCCATGCGCAAGGCCTTCTTCAACGGCTTCGAGAAGAAGTACGGGATCAAGGTCGTGGAGACGAGCCCGGTCGACATGGGCAAGCTGCGCGCCACCGTCGAGTCGGGCAACGTCGAATGGGACGTCACCGAGATCGGCGGTCAGGACGCCATCCGCGCCCAGAAGCTCGGGCTGCTGGAGAAGATCGACGACAAGATCGTCGACCGCTCGAAGTATCCGCCGACGGCGCAGAATCCCTATGTCTTCGCCTCGTCGGTCTACACCACCATCATCGGCTACCGCACCGACGTGTTCAAAGGCGGCACCCATCCCAAGAGCTGGGCCGACTGGTGGGACACCAAGAAATTCCCCGGCGCGCGCTCGATGCGCAACCACCCGACCGACAATCTCGAGTTCGCGCTGATCGCCGATGGCGTGCCGAAGGACAAGCTTTATCCCATCGATTTCGACCGCGCCTTCAGGAAGCTCGACCAGATCAAGCCGCACGTCAACGTGTGGTGGTCGACCGGTCAGCAGCCGGCGCAGCTCCTGCTCGACAAGGAGGTCGTGCTGGCGACCGGCTGGAACGGTCGCTTCTACGACATCATCAAGAAGGGCGCGCCGATCGAGATCGAATGGAACGAGGGCGCTCTGAAGCAGGGCAGCTTCATCATCCCCAAGGGTGCCAAGAATCCCTACTGGGCGCAGAAGATGCTGGCCGAGCTCTCGATCCCGCAGCAGCAGGCGGTCTATGCCTCTGAGCTGGGCTATCCCGGCCTCAACCTCGAATCGCTGAACTATGTCGACGCCAAGGTGAAGCCCTACCTGCCGACCCAATATCTCGACAAGCAGTTCTGGGTCAGCGACGCGTGGTACGCCGACAACGGCGCCAAGGCGCAGGAGCTGTGGAATGCCTGGATGCTGAAGAAGGCCTAAGCCCAGCGTGGCGTCGGCGGGCGTAGAAGGATCGGCCGAACTCCGGATCGACGGGGTGGCCAAGCGGTTCGGCGAGGTGGCGGCGCTCGACGGCGTGTCATTGCAGGTGGCGCCGGGCGAACTCTTGACCATCCTCGGCCCCAGCGGCTCGGGCAAGACGACGCTCTTGAAAGTCGTGGCCGGCTTCGAGAGGCCGGACGCGGGATCGGTGAAGATCGACGGCATGGAAATCACCGCCCTGCCGCCGGCCCGGCGCGACATCGGCATGGTGTTCCAGAACTACGCGCTGTTTCCCCATCTCACGGTGGAGCGCAACGTGGCGTTTCCGCTGGAGATGCGGAACGTCGGCAAGCTGGAGATCGCGCGCCGGGCGGCCGAGGCGCTGGCGCTGGTCGAACTCGCGGGCTACGAGCAGCGCCTGCCGCGCCAGCTCTCGGGCGGCCAGCAGCAGCGCGTGGCGCTGGCCCGCGCCATCGTCTTCAATCCGCGTCTGCTGCTGCTCGACGAGCCGTTCGGTGCTCTCGACCGCAAGCTGCGCGAGACCATGCAGCTCGAAGTCCGCCGCCTGCAGCGCAGACTCGGACTCACCACCATCTTCATCACCCACGACCAGGAGGAGGCGCTGGTCCTCTCCGACCGCATCGCGGTGATGAACAAGGGCACGATCCAGCAGATCGCCACGACGACAGAGATCTACGAGCGCCCGGCCAACGATTTCGTCGCCGACTTCGTGGGCGAGAGCAACATCTTCCACGGCACCGTGAGTACGCCCGGCACCGTCACGCTCGATGGCGGTCGTATGCTCAAGGTGAACAGCGACAGGCCCGCCGGCACCAAGGTCGGCGTGCTGATGCGGCCGGAACGCTTCGGTACCGAAGGCACCAATCTGTTCACCGGCGAGGTGATCGAGTCGGTCTATCTCGGCACGTCGTTCAAGCTGCGCCTCGCCTGCGAGGGTGGCCTCGAACTGCTGGTCCGCCAGCCGGCGCGCGGCACGCTGCCCGCGCCGGGTGCGCGGGTTGCCGTCGGCATCGAGCCTGAGGCGATCCATGTGTTCTGAGTCTTCCGGGCCGCGCGCGTCTCGCGCG
>JAUXST010000391.1 GCA_030679805.1 Reyranella sp.
CGGTGAGTGCGTGACCGATGTAGGAGAAATACTGCTCCCACAACGGGCGCTCGAGGCCCCAGGCCTTGCGGAAGGCCGCGACCGCCTCGGGCGGCGCATCGACCGACATGATGAGCAACGCCGGATCACCGGACAGGCGCAGCACCACGAAGGCGAAGGTCATGACGAAGAGGATGGTGAGGCCTGCGCGCAGCAGGCGGGAGACGGCGAACATCAGCATCAGGCGGCAATCCCGAGCGCGGGTTCGTGGACGCGGTGACAGGCGACCTGCCGGCCGTCGGGCAGCACTTCCAGCGCCGGCCGCTCGCTTCGGCATTGCGCCACGGCGAAGGGACAGCGCGGATGAAAGGCACATCCCGCCGGCACGTCGACCGGACTGGGCGGGTCGCCCTGCAGCAGGAGCTGGTCGCGGCGCGGCCCACCGCCAGTCACCGGAATCGCCGACACCAGCGCCCGCGTATAGGGATGCGCCGGCTGGGCAAACAGGCTCTCGGCCTCGCCCTGCTCGACGATGCGGCCGAGATACATGACCGCCACGTCATGGCTCACCTGCCGCACGACCCTGAGGTCGTGGCTGATGAAGAGGTAGGCGATGCCCAGCCGATCCTGCAGGTCGAGCAGCAGGTTCACCACCTGTGCCTGGATCGAGACATCGAGCGCCGAGATCGGCTCGTCGCAGACCAGCAGGCTGGGTTCGGTCATCAGGGCGCGCGCCAGCACGACTCGCTGGCGCTGGCCGCCCGACAGTTCGTGCGGATAGCTGTCGAACTGGTGCGGCTGAAGGCCGACCGCCGCCATGACAGTGCGGGCGCGCTCGCGGTGTTCATTGGGCGGAAGTGCTGCGTGGATGACGAGCGGCTCGATGATCTGGACGCCCACCGGCAGGCGGCGGTCGAGGGCGCCCAGCGGATCCTGGTAGACCATCTGCATCTTTCGCCGCAGCTCGCGCCACGCCGTGCTGCCGGCGGGCGGCATGGCGACGCCACGATGGCGCACCGTGCCCGATGTCGGCGGGATCAGCCCGAGCGCCAGCTTGCCGGTCGTGGACTTGCCGCAGCCAGATTCCCCCACCAGCCCCAGGGTGCGGCCGGCTTCGATCTCGAAGGACACACCATCGACGGCACGCAACACCGCCTTGGCGGCAAAGGGTCCGCGTCCGGTCTGCACGCGGTACTCGCGGCGGAGATCGGTCGCTTTCAGCAAAGCGGTCATTCCGCCGCCCGCTGCATCGCCCACACCGATCGGCCAACGCCGACCTCGAGATGGCAGGCTGCCCGGTGCAGCAGGCCGATCCGCCGGCTGGGCGGCGCCTCGCGCCTGCAGCGTGGCTCAGCGACCGGGCAGCGCGGCGCGAACCGGCAGCCGGCCGGCACGCTGCCGGGATCGGGCACCGTTCCAGGAATAGCCGTCAGCCGCTGGCGCGGACCGGTGAGCGCCGGCAGCGCCGCAAGAAGCCCCTGGGTGTAGGGATGGCAGGCGGCTCCGAACAGATCGGCCCCCATGGCCTCCTCGACCAGGCTACCGGCATACATCACGGCGACGCGGTCGACGTTTTCCGCCACGACGCCCAGGTCGTGACTGATCATCACCAGCGCCATGCCGGTATCGCGGCGAATGCTGCGCAGCAGGACCAGGATTTGTGCCTGGATAGTGGCGTCGAGCGCCGTCGTGGGCTCGTCGGCGATCAGCAGGTCCGGCTGGCCGGCCAGCGCCATCGCGATCATGACGCGCTGGTTCAGTCCACCGGAGAGCTGGTGCGGATAGTCCGAGAGCCTGCGGCGCGCATCGGCGATGCCGACTTGGTCGAGCAGCCGCAACGCTTCCGCTTGCGCGGCCGCGCCCTGCAGGCCGCGGTGCAGCCCGAGCGCCTCGTCAAGCTGCCAGCCGATGCGATGAACCGGATTGAGGCAGCTCGACGGGTCCTGGAAGATCATGGCGATGCGTTTACCGCGGATGCGCTCCAGCGCGGCGGCCGGCGCGCCGATCAGTTCCTGCCCGTCGATCATGGCCGAACCGCCAATGCGGGCGCGCGTCGGCAACAGGCCGAGCGCCGCGAGCCAGGTCACGCTCTTGCCCGAGCCCGATTCGCCCACGATGCCCACCGCCTCGCCGGCTCCGATCTCGAACTCGGTGATCTCGACCACCCGGGAAGTGCGATCCTGGCTGTGGAAATCGACAGTGAGATTGCGCAGCACCATCAACGGCGCGACCATCGCCCTAGGCCTCAGTTGGTGGCGAAATTGACGGTGCGGAATTCCATCGCGAAGGAGGGCGAGGCCTTCCAGCGGATGTCCTTGCGCTTGGCGGTGAAGGTCGCGTTCTGGTGCAGCACCGTATAGGCGGGATCCTCGCGCTCGCAGATCTCAAGCATGCGCCGGAACATCGCCTTGCGCTTCTGCATGTCGGTCTCGACCTCCAGCGCCACGGAGAGCTTGTTCATCTCCTCGTTGGTCCACTCGCCGACCTGCTGCTGCTGACCCTGCGGGCCGTGCTGGGCGACGATCGAGGAAATGGGATCGTTGAAACCCGCGCTGTTCGACCAGTCGCGGACGGCGCGCGGCGCGTTGGCGTCGAAGATCTGCTGCCAGTTCTCCTTCATCTCGATCTGCACGTTGAGGCCGGCCTGGCGCCACATCTCGACCAGCACCTGCGCCGTGGCCACCTGGTTGGTGTAGTAGTTGCTGAGCAGCCGGTACGGGATGGGATCACCCTTGTAGTTGGCGGCCTTGAGCAGCGCCTTGGCCTTGGCGAGATCGAACGCCGGCACCGTCCAGCCCTCGACGAACATTGGGCCGTAGAATTCCCACTGCAGGCCGGCCGGCACGCGGGTGCGGCCCGACCACAGGCTGTCGACGATCGCCTGACGGTCGATCGAGTGCGTGAAGGCCTGGCGGACGCGCAGATCGATCAACTGCGGATGGTGCTTATCGAACACCGTCAGGCGATGGTTGAC
>JAUXST010000393.1 GCA_030679805.1 Reyranella sp.
CGGCTACGCGGCGACGTCGGTGCGCGACCTCGCCGAACGCATGGGCATCGGCGGCGCCAGCCTCTACAACGCCTATGGCGGCAAGCGCGCCCTGTTCGTGACGGCGCTGGCCCGCTACGCCGAGCGCTCGATGCGCGAACGCATCGCCCGGCAGGAGGGTAACGGCCAGCCGAAAGAAGCCATCCGCGCCTTTTTCGCGGAAATCATCGAGCGGTCCCTCGCCGACCGCGACCGCAAGGGCTGCCTGCTGGTCAACTCGGCGCTCGACGTGGCGCCGCACGATGCCGAAATCGGCAAGGTCGTCGCCGGCTACCTCGAGGAAATTCGCGCCTTCTTCCAGCGCAACCTCGAGGCCGGCTGCCGCGCCGGCCAGATGCCGCGCAACCTCGATGCCGCGGGCGTCTCGGCCCACCTGCTGGGGGTTCTGATGGGAATCCGCGTGCTGGCGCGCACCAGGCCCGACCGCGCGCTCCTCGAAAGCGTTGCCCGTCCGGCGCTCGACCTGCTGGACATGCCGGTCAAGCCGCGCGCCCGGCGGGCCCGGTCATGAGCGGGACAACAAGCTGATGTCTCTTCAAAGGAAGGATTGGACCATGTCACTGGCAGACAAACTGGCGGCAACCCGCGCCGCGAGCGCAGGCCGGATTCCGCCCGAACGGGCGGCCATCATGCATCGCGCGACGGACGATCTGCGGAAGTCCGGGATCCTCGACCGCATCGTGCCGGTCGGCAGACCCGCCCCCGCCTTCGAACTGGCCAACCATGACGGCCGCCGGGTTTCGTCGGCCGAGTTGCTCGCCGCCGGGCCACTGGTCGTTTCGTTCTTCCGAGGGTCGTGGTGACCCTATTGCAGGCATGAGCTGGACGCTCTGCAGACCATCTACGCCGACATCGCGGGCCTCGATGCCTCGCTGGTCGTGATCTCGCCCGAGCTGCCGGAACGCACGGCAGACATGGCCGCCAAACAGAAGCTCGCCTACCCGATCGTCTGGGACGAGAAATCGACGGTCGCCGAAGCCTTCCGCCTCGCCTTCACCCTGCCGGACGACCTGAAAGCCGTCTATATGGGCTTCGGCAACGACCTCGCGGCCCGCAACGGCGATCCTTCGTGGCGTCTGCCGGTTCCGTCACGGTTCGTCATCGACACGCAGGGCATCGTGCGCTTTGTCCAGGCAGACCCCGACTACAGATACCGGCCCGAACCGGAAACGACGCTGGAGGCACTGCGCAAGGTCGTCGCAGAGTGACGGAAACATGAGCCCGAACGACTCGATCGGCCTCTGCCGCGATCAGCACGCAGAGCTGTACACATGCGACGGCGCATTGCGTCTGGTCGTCGATCATCCGTCCAACTCCCCGCTGATCGGGGCGCATGCCCGCGCCATGCTGGTGCGGGCGGCGGCCCTCACTGTCGAGGCGAGCGACGGCAACGCCGTCGTCTATGCCGGCCGGGGCGGGGCGGCCTTGCGGATCGCCACCGCCAAGGTCATGCCGCAGAAGAGCGGCGGCGTCAGCCTGACCGATTGGCGGATCGAATCGGGGTTCGCCCATGCAGCCATCGCGGAGAACGGGGCCATGGTTCACCGGATCACCCGGTCGGCCCAAGTACGCTCCGGCTAGACAGGTTTCCTCCTGGCGACCCTAGACCTGCGCCTCGAAGAAGGCGTCGGCGCTCTCGACCTCGACCAGCCGGCCCTTGCGGATTTCGAGGAAGCGCGTCGCCGCCGTGCGGGTGAAGTAGCGGTCGTGGCTGACGAAGAGGCAGGAGACCTCGCCCTCCTCGAGCTGGGCCTCCAACGCCTCCTGGCCCTCGATGTCGAGATGGTTGGTGGGCTCGTCGAGCAGATAGATGTTCGGGCGCAAGAGCTTCATGCGCAGGAACACCAACCGCGCCCGTTCGCCGTGGCTCAGCACGCGGATCGGCTGGCGGATGCGCGCAAAGGCAAAGCCCGCCTGGGCGAGCAGCGGGATCGCTTCCTTCTCCGTGGCGCCGGCCGCACCCGCGACATAGTCGAGGATCGTCGTGCCGAGCGGCAGGTCGCGCATCGTCTGGTCGAAGTAGACCAGCCGGCAGGACGGATTGAAGCGGATGGCGGCCTGGCTGTCGTAATGCTCCTGCGCTGGATCATAGGCGGCGGCGAGCGCCGACAGGAGTGTCGACTTGCCGGCGCCGTTCGCGCCCAGCACCGCCACGCGATCACCGGCGGCCACGGTCAGGCGGTCGATGGCCAGCAGTTTGCGCCCGCCATCCGGCACCGAGACCTCGAGGTTCGAGAGCCTGAGCGCCACCTTTGCATCGATCTCGCCTTCGTTCAGCTCGAGGCGGCGTTCGCGCGCCACGTAGGTCTGCGTCCGTTCGGCCTCGATGCGGGCGATGCGCGTTTCGACGGCGTTCTTACGCTTGTTGAGGTCGGGGTTCTTGACCGCCCACACCTTATAGCGTGCTGCGGCGCGTTCCAGGCGCTCGATCTCCTTGGCCTCCAGCCGGCTGCGCGCCGCCGCCGTGGCGTCGCGCCGCAGCAGCTCCTCGCGTGCCAGCGAGAAGCGCGTCTTGAAGGCATGGACGCCGTCGCTGCGCAGGAACAGCGTGCGCTCGGTCACGCGGTCGAGGCACTCGCGATCGTGGCTCACGATCAGCATCGGCACCTTGAAGTCGACCGTCAGCCAGCGCTCCAGCGTGTTGATGTTGGCGAGGTCGAGATGGTTGGTGGGCTCGTCGAGGATCAGCAGGTCGGGCTCCTCCAGCCGCGCCGCCGCCGCGATCAGCATCAGCCGCTGCCAGCCACCCGACAGGGTGCCGAAGACCTGCTCGGCGATTTCCGGCGCCACGCCGATCTCGTCCAGCAGCACGTCGATGCGCCAGTCCTCGCCGCCGAGGCCGGCGCGCTCGAGCGAGGCGCCCAGCACTTCCCGCACCGTCTGCCCGGCCAGCCCCTCGGGAATGTCCTGCGGCAGGCTGCCGACACGCAGGCCGCGCGAGCGGATCACCTGGCCTGTATTGAGTTCGAGCTGGCCGGTCAGACACTTCAGCAGCGTGGATTTTCCCGCGCCGTTCTCGCCGACCAACGCCGTGCGCGCGTCATCGAGCAGGAACGACACGCCCTCGAAGACGCGCCCTGCCCCGTAGTAGAAACCGGCATTCTCCATGCCCAGCACGGCCTGACGCGGCGCCATTGTCGTCTCGCGGGTTGTCGTCGTCTCGCGGGTTGCGGATCGTCCGCCCAGCGGGCGGGTCGGCGTTCATGGCGGCGGCCCGCCCGCGCGTCAAGAGCCGGCCGCCGCGTCGCCCGGGCTATTTGGAGGCCACGCCGGCGACCGCGTGGGGGCGCAACATCGCCATGACGAGCGCGTAGATGTGGCGCAGCAGGATGTAGGCGCCAATGATCATGAAGGCGATGCTCACGCCGACCACGTGCTCGTCGAAGTCCTTCGTGTCGATGATCCTGGCCGGCAGCCTCACGATCGACAGGCAGATCTCGATCATCAGCCCGAACACCAGCTGGCCGATCCCGACATGATGGCAGATATGGTCGACATGCGCCTGCCACGTCTCGCGCGCCGGATCGACGATGCCGAAGATGCGCCGCATCTCCCCGCGCTCCTCGAGTGCCACGCCCCAGCCGATCATTATGACCCCCATGTCTTCGATGATGTCGATCGGCTCTTTCAGGTCCGGGTTCGTGAGCACGCTGTGCGACACGTCGATCGTTGCCAGGATCAGCGGGATGAGGATAAGGACGTTGATCACAATGATGGCGCTCGGCGACAGCAGCCCTCGCATCAAAAATCGCAGCATTTCTCTTAATTTCCTCTGGCTTCCCGCAACCTTCGAGAGTGAAGATGGCCGAAAGCCGTGACAATTCAAAACACTCCACTGTAACAATCCGACAGACGGCAGAGTGCCGCGGAACCTGCGGATTACCCCAACGGCAGGACCGGCCTCATGATCGACTGGCTCTATACCTTTTCCGAACTGACGCTGCTCGCGATCTCGGCGATCATCCTGGCCGTTGCCATCATCTTGCTGCCGCACCTGATCCGCCGGCTGCCGTACATGACGCCCAGCGACTTCAACACCGACTTCGTCATTCGCGTCCAAACGACGCTCTTCACCATGACCAGCCTGGTCCTCGCCTTCACGCTGGTGCAGGCGGACAGGAACTTTCGCGAGGCCGATGCCCTGGTCCAGGCGGAGGCGTCGCAGATCAACGGCCTCGACCGGCTGCTGACGCGCTACGGCGACCCCGGCGTCGCGGCCATCCGGCTGCACCTGCTCGCCTACGCGAAGTCGATCGTCAAGGACGAGTGGCCGGCCATGCTCACCGACCAGGGCAGCGAGAAGACCCGGGCGCTGTACGTGCCGGTCGCGCAGGGCATCCTGGCGATCGATCCGACCACGCCGCGGCAGATCCAAATCTACGCCGAAATGCTGAAATCGCTCGACGGGATCGCGGAGGTGCGCGATCAGCGGTTGAACGCGCTGGGGCTGGGGCTACCGGCAATCTACTGGCAGGTCGTCCTTTTTTCCGCCTTCATGGTGATCCTGGTCAGTGCGACGATAGAACAGACGCCGTTCAGGGCTGCGGTCCTGGCGGCCCAGGCCGCCGTGCTGGGCGCGTTCATCGGCTTCGTCTTCCTCATGGACCAGCCCTTCAAGGGCGACACCGCGGTCGATGCGGACTCGATCGTCCAGGCCATCGCCAGGATGGAGGGCCGCACGAAGTAGGCTTCAAACCGGTTGCCATTCGCCGAGCCAGACGCCAGCCTGCCCAATCAGACACTGGATCGTGCACTGGAGAACGCAAAATGGCCGTCGTAGAAACCGAACGCCACGGGCAGGTGCTCGTGGTCCGCATGAACCGGCCGGAGCGCCTCAATGCGCTCAGCCACGAGATGCGCACCGAGCTCGCCCAGACCTGGACCGACTTCCGCCACAGCAAGGAATTCGAGGTCGCAATCTTCACCGGCACCGGCCGCGGCTTCTGCGCCGGCGAGGACATGAAGGAGTCGCTGCAGAAGGGCGTGGCCGGCGGGCAACGGCCGGCCATGGAAGACCCGTTCATGTCCGGTGCCTTGGAGAAGCCGGTGATCGCCGCGATCAACGGCTTCGCCATGGGCGGCGGCTTCATGCTGGTCGAGCGCACCGACCTGCGCGTGGCCGTACGCGAGGCGGTGTTCGAGGTCTCCGAGGCCAAGCGCTGGCTGCTGGGCGGCTACAACCACGGCCACATCGCCAACGTGCCCTATCCCATCGCCATGGAAATGGCGCTGGGCTTCCGCTTCACCGCGCAGCGCTTCTACGAGGTGGGCTTCCTCAATCGCGTGGTCGAGGCCGACCAGCTGATGCCGACGGCGCTGGGCATGGCCGAACACCTGCTCACCCTGCCGCCGGCGTCGCGGGTCAACACCGTGCACATGATGCGCCAGATGCGGCCCGCGCCCGGCCCGGAGATGCAGCGCCTGGCTGCCGCCCTGCACGATCACGGCGCCAAGAGCGACCTTATGGAATCGCGCGCGGCCTTCGCCGAGAAGCGCAAGCCCAACTTCAAGGGCTGGAACGACCCCGACGACCGCTTTCGGCTGCCGACGCTCGCTTCGATCAAATAGAGAGCTGGCCAGCAGGGATGCGGTAGAAGCGGATGGCGTTGTGCGCGAAGAATTTGCCGAGCGTTTCCGGCGATTCTCCCGCCAGCGCTTCCCGCATGACGTCGACGATGCCGCGGAAGTCCGTGCTGAGTGTCGAGACCGGCAGGTTGCTGCCGAAGATGATGCGATCCGCGCCGAAGATCGTTGCCGCTTCGCGCACCACCCGCACGTTGCTCGGAATGTCCCACTTACCATGCGGCAGGCCCAGTTCCGAGAGCTTGATGATCACATTCGGACACCTGGCGAGCGCCTCCAGGCCGCGACGCCAGATCACGAGGCCGTCTTCCGAGCGATCGAGCGGCAGGCCGGTATGGTTCACCACCATGGGAATGCGCGGGAAGCTCCGCGCGACCTCCGCGCCTTCCTCCAGATGCCAGTAGGGAATGCGCATGTCCCAGGACATGCCGTGCTTCTCCAGCAGTGCGAAATTCCGCCGCCAATGGTCGTCCTGCATGGTGCCGGGCGCTCCGGCGACCGACTCGTTCGGTCCCGGCGACGTCACCGGCCGCGAGCGAATGCCGCGCATGAGCGGCGAACGCGCATGACCCTCCAGCACCTCCGCGCAATCCGGCTGGGTGAAGATGACATGTCCGACCATCACGCAGGGCAGGCCATGCTGCCGGTGCACCGTCTCCAGCCACTCGGTCTCGGCCACCTGCTCGTGCGCGGCGCGGCCGGCCTGGATATGGACGCTGCCGACGACGTTGAAGCCGGTGAGATCGCGAACGTAGTCGGCCGGCAGGTAGTCGCGGCAGATCTTGCGGTAGTCACCGAGGAAGAAATTCTTGTCGTACTGATCCTGCTTGGTGGGATAGCTGCCGGCGTGAAGATCCCAGAGGTGATGATGGGAATCGACGATCGGCATGGAAAAGCCCTGCGGCGCCGGCAGGGTGCTGAAGAGGCTCATGCCGACGCCAGCGGATAGTCGTAACGGATGAAACCCACGTGCTTCGCCACCTTGTCGTAGAGCGCGCGTGCCCGCGCATTGTCCTGCCGAGTCTGCCAGTAATAGCGCTCGGCGCCGTGCGCCCGCGCGGCGGCGGCCACCGCCACGATCAGCGCTCGCGCCGCACCCTGGCCGCGCACCGTCTCGTCGACGAACAGGTCGGCGAGGTAGCAGGTATGGTCGTACCAGACGCTGGGATGGAACAGGTAATGCGCGAGGCCGATCACGCGGCCATCGAGGCGGGCGGCAAGGCCATGCAGCTCGCGTCCCTCCATCAGACGGCGCCAGGCCGTGTCGTAGGTCGCGTCCGGGTAGATGCGTTCGTAGAAAGTGTTGTAGCCGACCGCGAGCGGTCGCCAGCCGGCGCGGTCATCGGGACGAAGCGGCGAGATCTCGATCATGCCGCCTTGTAGCGCAGGGACGCGATGCCGCCTACACCTCGACAAGCGTCTTGAAGCCGCCATAAGCCATGCGCCTGGGATCGAACGGCATGACCTTGGGCATTTTCTGCAGCCGCTTGTCGGCCATCACCTTGGCGACGACCTTGTCGCGATGAGCGCGCGACTTGTAGACGATGTAGGAGAACACCACCGTCTCGCCGGCCTTGGTGCCGGCGAGCTTGGTGAAAGGCGTTCCCATCTTGACCTTGAGGTCGTCGCCGACGCACTCGCGATACTCGAGCGCACCGTGTTCGCACCAGATCTTGCCGGCCTGCGTCGACATGCGCTTGTAGGCGGCAATGTTTTTCTTCGGCACCGCCAGCACGAAGCCATCGACATACGACATGCGTGATCTCCTAACACTTAACCATTAAGTTAAGTGATAAAGAGCCGTCCGTGCGGTGTCAATCCGGCCGCAGCACCGGGAGCGCCAGCAGCCGCCGGACAGCGAAATCCAGGAACGCCTCGATCTTGGGCGCGCGATGGGCACGGCCCTTGGTGACAAGATGGACCGGCAGCGGCGGCTGTTCCCAGGCCTGGAGCAGGCGCACCAGCCGGCCGGCCGCCAGCTCATCGGCGACCTGGTAGGACAGGAGCTGGGCGATGCCGCGTCCGTCGCGCGCCGCGCGCAGTCGGGTCTCGACGTCATCAACGCGCAGCCGCCCGGTCATGTGCATCGGCGCACCGCGCCGTGCGCCGGCAAAGACCCAGTCGATCGTGCCGCGCGAGGTGCCGAGCACGGCCTCGTGCTCGGCGAGTTCACCAGGCGCGCGCGGCGTTCCGCGTCGCTGGAGGTAGGCCGGGCTTGCCACCCACAGCCGGCGCACATGGCCCACCGGCCGCGCCGCGAGGCTTGAATCGGCCAGCGGGCCAATGCGCAGCGCGACATCGACGCCCTCCTCGATCAGGTCGATGTTGCGATCGTTCAGCAGCAGCTCGACCTCGACCGAATTGTGGGCATCGAGGAAACGCGACACGACCGGCGCGATGTGCCGGCGGCCGAACTGGACCGGCGCGGTGATACGCAGCAGGCCGCGGACCGGCGCGTCGTGGGCGCCCGAGGTCGCGGCCTCGTAGTCGGCCGCCAAGGTGCGTGCCTTGTCGTAAAGCGCGCGGCCGGCCTCGGTCGGCGCCAACCGTCGCGTCGTGCGGTCGATCAGGCGGACGCCGATTCGATCCTCAAGGGCGGCCAGGGCACGCGTCACGGCCGGCGGCGAGCGCCTGAGGCGCGAGGCCGCGCGCACCAGGCTGCCCTCCTCCACGATCCGCACGAAGACGCCGAGTTCGTCGAGACGGTCCATCGTATTATTCCACTAAATGGAATTATGATTTGTACATTCATGCTCTATTCGGCGCAATCGGGGAGACCTATCTTCGGCCGGTCAGGGCAAGGAGAGATCCCAGATGTTGAACGGAAGCTGCCTGTGCGGCGCTGTCGCCTACGAGGTCGACGCCGAGTTGAGCCGGATCGTGCACTGCCATTGCCCGACCTGCCGCAAGACCCATGGTGCCGCCTTCTCGTCCGTCACCGCCGTGCCGCGCGAAAACTTCCGCTGGGTGCGCGGCGCCGAACTCCTCGGCAGCTTCGAATCCTCGCCCGGCAAGTTCCGCCGCTTCTGCAGCCGCTGCGGCTCGCACATCATGGCCGAGCGTACGGCCCAGCCGACCGTCCTGCTGCGACTGGGCTGTCTGGACACGGCCGTCGGCGAGCGGCCCCAGGTCCACATCTGGCGATCGGAGGGCGCCTCCTGGTACGACCCGAAGAAGCAGTTCGAGGAACTACCGGAGGGCCTCAAATGAGCCCGCAAGACAGCGCCGCGGAATACCTGCCTTTCCATCGCGACGAGTTGGCGGCGCAGGCCTTGGCCGGCCAAGGCGCCAGGACCGCGCCCATCCGCCCCTACATGCCGGAACAACACCGCGATTTCTTCGCGTTGCTGCCCTACCTGTTCGTTGCCACCGCCGACGGACAGGGCCGGCCCGTGGCCTCGGTGCTGATGGGCGCGCCGGGCTTCGTGCATGCGCCCGAGTCGCAGATGCTGCGCATCGACAGCGTCGCCGCCCCTGGAGATCCGGCCGCGGCGGGCCTCGTCACCGGCCGCGAGGTCGGCCTACTCGGCCTCGATCTCACCACTCGGCGGCGCAATCGCGCCAACGGCCATGTCACCACGATCGATGCCCACGGCCTCACGGTGCATGTCAGCCAGAGCTTCGGCAATTGCGCCCAATACATCCAGACGCGGCAACCGACGGCGGTGACGCGAATGGCGGCGCCAGTCGAGGCCTTCGACGGATTGGACGACGCGGCACGCGCGCTGATCGCCGCGGCAGACACGTTCTTCGTGGCCAGCCGCTCACGGCCCGAGGTCGGTACCGGCGGCGGCCTCGACATGTCGCACCGCGGCGGGCGACCGGGCTTCGTCGGCATGCACGGCGACACGCTGACCATCCCCGACTTCCGCGGCAACCGGTTCTTCAACACGCTGGGCAACCTGCTGGGCGATCCGCGCGCCGGCCTGCTGTTCATCGATTTCGCCTCGGGCGACCTGTTGCAGCTCCAGGGACGCGCGGAGATCGACTGGACTCCCGACGGGGCGGGTCCGGCCGGCGCCGAGCGGCTGTGGCGCGTCAAGGTCGAGCGTGGCTGGCGCCGGCGTGGCGCCTTTCCCTTTGCCTGGACTTTCGGCGACTACTCGCCGATGACCCTCAAGACCGGCATCTGGTAATTCAGACTTGGTCGGTCAGGGGCCGGCCGCCTCAGCCCTCCGCAGCCGCGACACCATCGCCTCGAGGGCGAGGACGTAGGAATCGACGCCGAAGCCCGCGATCATGCCGACCGCGGCCTCCGAGGTGACCGATCCGTAGCCGCGCTTCTCGATGTTGGTGATGTGGATTTCGATGGCCGGCGCACTGATCGAGCGCAGGCAGTCGCGCA
>JAUXST010000124.1 GCA_030679805.1 Reyranella sp.
GCAAGCACAAGGCTGCCCCCGCCGCATTGACTGTCCGGCGTGTGGGGTGGACCGAGGCGCGAAAAACGCGCCCGAGGACTGATTCGACGGTCTTCTGTGACTGCCCCCCACGCTTGTCAGGGGGTGGGGTCACAGGGTCAGATTCTGCTCGATGTCACAGGTGGGCGCTCAACCTGTGTCACAACATTTGTCTCAACTTGGTGTGACACTTTCGGGTGTGACACTACTTGTCGAGCCAGACGTCCTCGAAGCGCGAGCCGTTGTAGAGGCTGTTCACCATCGGCCTGAAACCCTTGACGTAGGGGTGCCAGCAGCTCGCCGAGGCGTTCCACATGATGACGGGCCGCGCCCCGTCCTCGAGCAGCTGCTTGTCGATCTGGTAGACGATCTGGCGACGCTTCTCGAGGTCGGTCTCGCGCGACTGCAGCGGGAACAGCTTCTCGATCTCGGGATTGCAGTAGCCGGTGTAGTTGCGCTCCGACTTGCAGGCGAAGTTCTCGAACAGCATCTGGTCGGGATCGTCGACGCCGGCGCCGGTGGTGTTGAGCCCGATCGAATAGTCCTTGCGCGCCACCTTGGCGAACCACAGCGAGGTGTCGACGAGGTCGAGTTCGCCCTCGAGATAGACCTCCTTGAGCTGGTCGATCAGCAGCACCGCCGGGTCGCGGTAGAGCAGGTGGTTGCGGGTGGCGACCTTGAGCTTGAGCTTCTTGTCGGGCCCATAGCCCAGCTTCTTCATGATCTCGCGCGCCTCGGCGCGGTTCTTCTGCACGTCGGGTCCGTAGCCCGGCACCGTGTCGTACATCGCCTTGGGCAGGCCCCAGACGCCGTTGGGCGCCGGCTCCATGACGCCGCCGACGTCGGCCTCGCCCTGGTTGATGATGTCGATGAAGCTCTTGCGGTCGATGCTGAGCAGCATGGCGCGGCGGACGTCCGGGTTGTCGAACGGCGGCGCGTCGCGGTTGACGATCAGGTTGGTGTTGTTGTTCATCGCCGCCAGCTGGCAGACCGCCTGCGGCGCCTGCGCCTTCATGTCCTTGAGCAACGGGATGGTGACGGCATAGGGCGCCGTCATGTCGTAGCGGTTGGTGACGAAGCCCAGGATCGCCGTGGCACGGGCCGGCACGATCGAGATGTCGATGCCGTCGAGGTAAGGCTTGCCCTTCTTGAAGTAGTCGGGATTGCGCGCCAGCCGCACGATCTCCTTCTGCTTCCATTCGGCGATCTTGAACGGGCCCGTGCCCACCGGCTTGGTCCGCATGTCGGCGGTCGAGACGTGGCAGGGATAGACCGGGCTGTAGCCGGAGGCGAGCAGGACCAGCAGCGAGGGCTGCGGCTGCCTGAGATGGAAGGTCGCCGCGAGGTCGCCGTCGGTCGTGACCTTGTCGAGGTTCCAGTACCACGACTTGCGCGGGTTCTTGCGCAGCTTCAGCGTCTCGCTACGGCCGGTCAGCATGTCCCAGGTGCACTGCACGTCCTTGGCCGTGAACGGCTTGCCGTCGTGCCACTTGACGCCCGGCGTCAGCTTGAAGGTGAGCTGCGTGCCGTCGGCGTTCCACGACCAGCTCTGGGCGAGGTCGGGCCGGATCGACGCCAGGCTGTTCTGCGGGATCTGCTGGTCGAACAGCACGAGGTTGTTGTAGAGGCCCATGAAGGGCACGACGGTCGAGGTCGTCGCCTCCTCATGGATCGAGGCGCTGGGCGGATTGTCCTGGAAGTACATTTTCAGCGTGCCGCCGCTCTTTTGAGCCAGCGCCGGTGTCGCCGCAAATCCGAGAGCCGCAATGGCGCACAGCACGCCCGTCCGAAACCGCATGTCGTTCCTCTCCGCTTTTGTTGCAGAGAGGATGAACGGGCAGGCACTGCGCGTCGAGACGGCTGCGTTGCCGCGCTTCGCTTAGCGGATCATGGCCCGGAGCTTGGACGACACCAGGTCGGTGGCGAGCACGAGGACCAGGATCACGATCACGCAGGCCGCGGTGTCCTCGTAGGCGAACAGCTTCATCGAGCTGATCAGCTCGAAGCCGATGCCGCCCGCGCCCACCATGCCGAGCACGGTGGAGACGCGGATGTTGGTCTCGAAGCGATAGAGCACGACGCCGATCCAGGTCGGCAGGACCTGCGGCAGCACGCCGAACACGATGCGCTGCAAGGTACCGGCACCGGCCGCGCGCAGCGCATCGAGCGGGCCCTCGTCGATCTCCTCGATGGCTTCGGCGAAGAACTTGCCCAGCATGCCGGCGCCGTGGAGCGCGATGGCCAGCACGCCGGCGAAGGGGCCGAGGCCGACGGCGGCCACGAAGATGAGTGCCAGGATGATCTCGTTGATGCCGC
>JAUXST010000399.1 GCA_030679805.1 Reyranella sp.
AGGCCCGCTTTCTCGCAGGCCGCAGCAAAGGCGTCGTTCTCGGAGAGAAAGCCGTAGCCCGGGTGGATCGCGTCGGCGCCGCTCTTGTGAGCCGCCTCCAGGACACGGTCGATGTTGAGATAGCTCTCGCCCACCGGCGGCGGTCCGATGCGCACCGCCTCGTCGGCGAAGGCGACGTGCGGCGCCTCCTTGTCGGCATCCGAATAGACCGCGACAGTGCGATAGCCCATCGCCTTGGCCGTTCGCATGATGCGCCAGGCGATCTCGCCGCGGTTGGCGACCAGGATCTTGGTGAAGGCCATCAGACGCGCACTTTCATTCGACGGCCCACCGCGGTGGCCGCTTTTCGGCGAAGGCGCGCAGGCCTTCCGAGGCCTCGGGGCCGCGCCGTGCTTCGGCGAACTTGTCGGCGGCGAAATCGAGGACCTGAGACAGAGGCTCGGTGCCCACCTTCATCACCACCTGCTTGGTGAGCGCATTGGCGATCGGCGCACAGCGGTCGATCTGCTTCAGGAGTTCTTCCAGCTTGGCGTCGAGGGCGGCAGAATCTTTTACGAGGTAATGGGCGATACCGAGACGGTAGGCCTCGGGCCCCTTGAAACGTGCCGCAGTCAACGTGAGGTGGCGCGTCTGCGGCACGCCGATGCGGGCAGCGACGAAGGGGGCGATCTGGGCCGGGACGATGCCGATTGCCGTTTCGCTCATGGCGAAGCCCGCATCCTCGGTGCAGATCGCCACGTCGGAGACGCAGAGGATGCCGAAGCCACCAGCGATGGCGTAGCCCTCGACCGCCGCCACCACGACCTGCGAGCTGGTGTTGACCATCTCCAGGAACGTGCCGAACTGGCGGTTCCAGACGGCAATCGGGTCCTTTTCGCCGGGCTTGGGCTTGTCAGTAAAACTCTGCTCCATGCTCTTGAGATCGGCACCGGCGCAGAAGGTGCCGCCGGCGCCACGCAGGATCACGACCTTGATGTCGCTTCGTGCGCGCAAGATCTCGAAGACGGCGCGCAATTCGCCGATCAGCGTCGGATTGAGCGCGTTCTTCACCTCGGGGCGATTGAGCGTCACATGCAGGCGCGAGCGCTCGCGGTGCAGCAGCAGCGTCTGATACTTGTCGGCGAATTCGACCATGGAAACTCCAGCACTCAACGGTTTTCGAGCCGGGGCAGCGTGCCCATCATCTTGGAAATGATCTGCAGCATGACCTCGTCGGCGCCGCCGCCGATCGAGGCGAGGCGCGAATCGCGAAAGGCGCGGGCCACGGGATTGTCCCACAGGTAGCCGGCGCCGCCCCAGTATTGCAGGCAGGCGTCGGAGACCTCGCGCCGTAGGCGGCCGGCCTTCAGCTTGCCCATCGAGGCGAGCATGGTGACGTCCTGGCCGGCGAGATAATCCTCGCAGGCGCGGTAGACGATGGAGCGCAGCGCCTCGACCTCGCTCTTGAGCTCGGCCAGGCGGAAATGGATGACCTGGTTGTCGAGCAGGGGCCGGCCGAACACCTTGCGCTCGCGCGTGTAGTCGATGGTGGCGTTGATGATGCGATCACAGCCCATCAGAGTGCCGGCGCCGGCCCACAGCCGCTCTTCCTGGAACTGCTGCATCTGGTAGATGAACCCCGAGCCCGGCTCTCCGATCGTGTTGCGTATCGGCACCTTCACATTGTCGAAGAAGGTTTGCACC
>JAUXST010000422.1 GCA_030679805.1 Reyranella sp.
GTGCCCACGGTGGCGAAAGCATTGGCATCCCAGTCGACCAGCTCGAGTTCCAACTCCTCGAGCCCCTCCATGGCGCCGCTCAGCTCCAGACGCGTGAGCGGCTCCTCGTGATAGGGATAGGGCGAGATGTTGATCGAATCAGCCATGACCTGGATCGACACGTCGGTGCCGCCGGCGTTCACCGCCTCGATCGTGCAACAAAGCATGCCGCTCTCGTTGGGCTGGCCGTAGATGTCGGCGATGGCCGTTACGATCGCATCGACCTGACGCTGAGGCATTGTCGTCTCCTGATTGACCTGATTCCGTACTTTCATGTCCGCGACGCTCACCGGGATATCATGGTTTCACACAGGCGACCGGGCAACCTTTGCGACCGGCGCCTCGTTATCCTTGGACCGTCCTGTTCACGGTGATCCTCGAGGGCATCATGCGACGGCTAAAAGTCATTCTTCTGTCGGCTCTTCTCCTTGCGGGCGGCCCGGCGCTGGCCCAGCAGCAACTGGCCCTCGGTCTCGCCCAGCGCTCCGCGGCGGTAGAGCCCGATTCGGTCCAGATCAGCTGGACGGCGCCCTGCGACGGCGGCGGCTGGCTGTTCGATACCGAGGCCGGATGCCGGATGTGGGATTGGCATCCGGAGCCCGACGACAAGGTGGTGTGGAACGGCGCCTGGCGCGACGGCCTGAAACACGGCCGTGGCGTCGTGCAGTGGTTCGAGCACGGCCAGGCAATCGACCGATTCGAGGGCAGCTACCGCTTTGGCCGGCGCGAGGGCTACGGGCGCTACGTCTGGAACAAGGACCATCGCTTCGAGGGGACCTATGCCGACGACGTCCCGGACGGCTACGGCACGCTGCAACTCGCCGGCCAGACGCTCTCCGGGCATTGGCACAACGGCTGCCTGGCCGTCGACGGCCGCGTCGTGGCGATCGGCGTGCCGCGCGCGTCGTGTGCCGCGGGCGAGGATCGACCGCTGAGATCGGCGCAGCAGTAATTCAGGCTCGCATCAGCCTGCCCGCATCAGCCTGGGCATCAACCCGAGGTCGGGACGTCGGTGCGGCCGAAGGACTTCACCTTGCCGTCGTCGTAACAGACGTAATAACGGTTGGAGAGGCTCCACGGCGTGCGACTCCAGAAGTCCTTCAGCACCGTGTAGTAGGAGCACTGCGTGCCGGGCGCATGAGCCACCGTCTCAGGCTCGCCCAGGATGGACTGCACCTGATCGGGATTCATGCCGGCGTGGACTCCGTCCAGGGTCGAGGCCGTGACGCAGCCGACCAGCAAGCCGGCCGCCAGAATCACCGGGGCAATCCGAGTCATCGGGTGCTTCACGGGGCGCTCCATCGCCGTATTTTGCGCCAGAGATGGCGGGGCGAAAAGCCCCTAGATGAAATAGAGGGCGATCCCCACCAGTCCGCTCGCCACGATCGGAATGGCGGGATTGATCTTGGTCAGCATCAAGAGCGCGAAGACGCCGACGGCAAGCGCCACGGTCAGGGTATTGGTGAGGGCGCCGCGGGCCAGCACGATGCCGCCAGCCAGCACGAGGCCGACCGATACTGAGCCCAGGCCGCGCTGGATCGACGGCCGCCACGGCCAGTTGGCGAGGCGATTCCACAGCCGCCCGATCCCAAAGGTCAGAAGTCCGGTCGGCAGGATGAAGGCCACCAGCACGACCGCGGCGCCTGGCAGGCCCGCGACCTGGGCGCCGATCGAGGCCACCATCATCATATTGGGGCCGGGGGCGAGCTGCCCGAGGCTGTAGTAGTGCATCAGCTCGGGGAAGGTGACCCAGTGATAAGTGTCGACCGTGAGGGATTTCAGCTCCGGGAACGCGGCCATGCCGCCGCCCACCGTCAGCAGGGAGAGGTAGCCAAACACCGCGGCGAGATCGAGGAGCTGTTTCATGGGTGATCCTTGAAGTGCGGATCCACGGGCTTAGGCGCAGTGCCTTTGCGCGGCCGGTGCCACCAGATGGCCAGCGCGCCGACACCGACCAAGGCGATGAGCACCGGCACATGCAGGAAGGCGACCAGTACGGCCGTCAGCACCACGAAGGCATAGTCGGCAATCTCGCCCAGCACCTTGGCGCCGAGCTGCACCAGCACGACGGTTATCAGTCCGACGGCGCCGGCTGCGATGGCATGCAGGAAGGCCTTCGATATCGGGTCGTCGCCGCCGATTCCGACGGCAAATGCCGCGGCCGTCATCAGCAGGGCGCCGGGCAGGCACATGCCGAGGGCGGCGAGGAAGGCGCCCGGCCAGCCGCGCAGCCTGTCGCCCGACAGGATCGACATGTTGGTGGCGTTGAGGCCGGGCAGGCTCTGGCTGATTGCCATCAGCTCGACGAAGGTCTCGTCGTCGAGCCAGCGAAAGTGGCTCACCAGGCCGGTGCGGAGATAGGCGATGACGCCGCCGCCGAGGCTCGTGGCACCCATGATGAGGAAGCCCAGGAAAAGCCGCCACAGCGTGGGCGGCGGGGCGACCGGGAGCTTGGCGGCCTTTGGAGCGGCGGCGTGGGCGTTCATTCGTGGGCTTGCGGCGGATTACCCTTGAGCCGGTAGACCGCGCCGGTCTTGGTCGTGGTGAGCGACAGCCAGTCGCCGGCGACCTGCTGCAATTCGAGGAAGAAGCGCTCGCAGGCCAGCAGCGCCTTGTGGCTGATGTCGGCGGGACCGGGAAAGCGGAGCTGGTAGGCGAATTCGCCGACGAAGCCGTGGTGGTCGCCGCGCGAACGCCACAGGGCGAGATTGGCGGTGGCTGCGGTGTGATGGCCGAAATCGAGGAGGCAGATGTCCTGCAGCAGTTCCTCGACGATGGTCTGGTTGACCAGGGAGACGTCGTCGGGTCCGTCGCAGGAGATCACCGACAGGGCTGGGAAGATCTGGGTGAGTTCCGGCAGCGACATGTGGCCGAGCGACGACATCACGATGCGCGCCGCCTGGGGAGCCTGGCTGAGACCAAACTCGACATTGTGCGACAGCAGGCGCCGCATGCCGCCGATGCGGTCCTTGAGCGGCATGATCTCGAGCTTGAACTTGATCTTGTACTTGCCGTCGATGTGCGGTCGCACGTCGATAGCCTGGGCCTTGGCCATGTCGTCGCTGCGATATTTGAAGACGATCTCGGGATCGCCGATCGCGAAGCCGTCCTCGAAGGCGATGCGCCGCCGGCAGATGAACGAGTTGTTGTAGAGGTGGTAGTCGCCGGTATCGAGGAACAGGACCTCGCGTACTTCTGGCCGCTGCTGCGACTTCGGAGTGTGCTGATAGCCGATGCCGGTCGCCGCGGCGGCGCGCTGCACCAAGGCGGCGAATTCCTTGAACACATGGATGGACGTGAAGCGGTCGGGCTTGAGGATCAATTTGCACTGCAAATAGCCCAGCTCGTCGCAGCGTCGGCCGTCGGCGTAGGTGCCGCCATATTGCTCGGCCAACCAGGTCTTAAGGCCTGATTCGTTGGTTTCGTTTGCCATGCGCCCTCCCGGCAGCAGCGTAACGTGTTGCCGCCGTACTGTCATCTGAGCCGCGCGCCGGACAACATTCGCCCGAAGCGACGGATTGCTCGTTGCCTGCCCGGCGACGAGGATCGATCATGATGCCATGATCGCCAATCTCGCGCTCGCCACCTTCATGGTCAGCCTGACCGTGTCCATTCACCTTGGCGGACTGCTCGGCCTGTTATGGATCCTGCGCGATCGCGCGCACCGATTGCGGCCCCACGAGAGTCGTGTCGGCCAACTCATCGTCATCCTGCTCGTCGTCCTCGGCATCGTCGCCATCCATACGGTCGAGATCTGGCTCTACGGCTTCGCCTTCTGGGCGATCGGCGCAGTCCACGACTTCGAATCGGCGCTGTATTTCTCGACCGTGACCTTCACCACGCTGGGCTATGGCGACATCGTCCTGGACGGCAATTGGCGGCTGTTCGGCGCCATCGAGGCAGGCAACGGACTGATCCTGTTCGGCTGGTCGACGGCGTTCCTGCTCTCCGTCACCGGCCGCCTCCGCATGCTCGAACACGACTGGCTGGAACGGCCTGAGTGATCCTGGGATGTCGGTGGGGACGCAGATGAGGACGCCTATGAGAAAGTCTCGGCCTGGGACGCTGGCGCGGCGCAGGGCGATGCGCTAGTTCCGAGTCCATGCAAACTGACGCTCGTTTCCTGCCGCCGGGCCTTGCCGCCTCGCTGAGCGGCCCGATCGGGACTTTGCCCGAATCGCCGATCTCCGATGTCGCCATGAGCGTGTTCGGCGACCCCGACGTCGTGCCGCTGTGGTTCGGCGAGGGCGACCTCGTGACGCCCGACTTCGTGCGCGACGCAGCGGCCAAAGCCCTGCAGGCGGGCGAGACCTTTTATACCTGGCAGCGCGGCATTCCCCCGCTGCGCGCGGCGCTCAGCACCTACACCGAGCGGCTCTACGGCATCAGCTGCCCCGTCGACCGCATCAGCGTCACGACGGGCGGCATGCAGGCGATCCTGCTCTCCGTCCAGATGCTGCTCGATCCCGGCGACAACGTGGTGATCGTCTCGCCGATCTGGCCCAACATCACCTCGGCCACCAAGCTGATGCGCGGCGTGCCCAAGTACGTGGCGCTCGAGCGGACGGCGCGGGGTGGCTGGACGCTCGACCTGCAGCGCGTGTTCGACGCGGTCGACGAGCGCACGCGGGCGATCTTCGTCAACTCGCCGGGCAATCCGACCGGCTGGGTGATGTCGTCGGACGAGCAGCGCGCGCTGCTGGAGTTCGCCCGCAAGCGCGGCATCTGGATCATGGCCGACGAGGTCTATGCCCGGCTGATCTACAGCAAGCGCCCCGATGGACGGCAGGTGGCGCCGTCGTTCCTGGAACATGCGGGGCCCGACGATCCGCTGATCGTGCTCAACAGCTTCTCCAAGCCGTGGGCGATGACCGGCTGGCGGCTGGGCTGGCTCACGCATCCCGCCCAGCTCGGCGACCAGATCGCCAAGCTCGTCCAGATCAACACCTCGGGCGCGCCGGCGTTCCTGCAGAGGGGCGCGATCGCGGCGATCGAGAAGGGCGACGACTTCCTGGCGCAGATGGTCGAGCGCTGCCGGGCCGGCGGCGAGCAGGTCTTCCAGCGCCTGTCGGGCCTGCCGAAGGTCACCATTGCGCGGCCGGAAGCGGCCTTTTACGCCTTCTTCTCCGTCGACGGCGTCGACGACACCATGGCCTTCTGCAAGAAGCTGGCGAAGGAATACAAGGTGGGCCTCGCGCCCGGCGAGGCCTTCGGGCCCGGCGGCACCGGCAATATCCGCCTCTGTTTCGCGTCGGGGGCCGATCGTCTCAGCAAGGGCCTCGATCGCATCGAAGCGGCGATCAAGTCGTTGTAGTAGTCATACGATAGATAGGGATGGCAAAATATTGTCATCCCGAGGCCAGAGGCCGAGGGATCTTTCGCTCGGCCTCAAGGATCCCTCGCTGCGCTCGGGATGACAATGATATCCGCAACTCCCTCCATCAATGTCCGGCATCTGCGCAAGATGTACGGCGAGATCGTCGCAGTCGACGATCTGACCTTCACGGTGCCGCGCGGCACCGTGAAGG
>JAUXST010000430.1 GCA_030679805.1 Reyranella sp.
AAGCATTTCAGCGAGCTCTACC
Organism: Reyranella sp.; assembly: GCA_030679805.1. Classification (GTDB taxonomy): domain Bacteria; phylum Pseudomonadota; class Alphaproteobacteria; order Reyranellales; family Reyranellaceae; genus Reyranella. The sequence goes on from JAUXST010000430.1 coordinate 23, forward strand.
AGGTGCTCGACAGCCAGCTGAAGGACCGCACCACCGAGGAATGGCTGGAAATGTTCGACAAGGCCGATATCCCGGCCATGCCGGTGCACACGCTCGAGGAGCTGGTCGACGACCCGCACCTCAAGGCCACCGGCTTCTTCACCGAGCGCGAGCATCCGACCGAAGGCCCGATCACGACCTTCGCCAGTCCGCTCGATTTCGAGAAGACCAAGACAGAATTCCGCCGTCATGCGCCCCGCATCGGCGGCGACGGGGTGGAGGTCCTCCGCGAGGCGGGCGTGAGCGATGCCGCCATAGAGAAACTGAAGGCGGACAAGGTACTTCTGCTGCCCTGACGTAACCGATTTCCTACGTAAACTTGTTCCGCTTCGCGGCGCACCCAGCCGCCTGCCGATGGCGTGGCGCTTGTCCGGGCCGGCCTCGTGGCTAAACTCCGGCCAATTCGAAAACCCGGCCCGGGAGGGACGCATGGACCTCGCTTTCACACCTGAAGAACAGAAGTTCGCCGACGACGTGCGCGCGTTCGTGCGCGCCAACCTGCCGGCCGACGTGCGCGACAAGGTCAAGAACGGCAAGCACCTTGGCCGCGACGACTACATGCGCTGGCAGCAGGCGCTCGGGAAGAAGGGTTGGCTGGTCTATACGTGGCCGAAGAAGCACGGCGGCCCGGGTTTCACGCCGGCCGAGCGTTACATCTTCGAGAACATCTGCGCCGAGGAATACGCGCCCGGCATCATCCCGTTCGGCACCAAGATGGTGGGACCGGTGATCTACACCTTCGGCAGCGAGGAGCAGAAGGCCGCGTACCTGCCGGCGATCCGCCTCAGCACGGTGTGGTGGTGCCAAGGCTACTCCGAGCCGGGTTCCGGCTCCGACCTCGCGTCGCTCCGCACCAAGGCCGAGAAAGAGGGCGACTATTATATCGTCAACGGATCGAAGACCTGGAACACGATGGGCCATTGGGCCGACTGGATCTTCTGCCTGGTCCGCACCGATCCCAAGTCGAAGCCGCAGGAGGGCATCTCCTTCCTGTTGATCGACATGAAGACGCCGGGCATCACGGTGAAGCCCATCATCATGGCCGACGGCGGCCACGAGGTGAACGAGGTCTTCTTCGACAACGTGAAGGTCCCGGTCACCAACCTGGTCGGCAAGGAGAACGAGGGCTGGACCTGCGCCAAGTTCCTGCTCGCCAACGAGCGGCTGGGCATCGCGGCGGTGCCGCAATCCAAGCGCGGCGTCGAGGCGCTGAAGGACATCGCCCGTGCCGAGCAGGACAACGGCCGGCCGTTGATCGAGAACAAGAGCTTCGCCGAGAAGATCGCCGACCTCGAAATCCAGGTGACGGCGCTCGAGTACACGGAACTGCGCGTGCTGTCGTCGATGGCGCATGGCGGCCAGCCCGGTCCGGAAGTGTCGGGACTGAAAATCCGGGGCTCGGAAATCCAGCAGCGCATCACCGAACTCACCATGGAAGCGGTCGGCGAATATTCCGCGCCGTATCTGCCCGGCCTGCTGTGGCAAGGCACGAACGAGGAACCGGTCGGTCCCGCCTACGCGCCTCTCGCGGCGCCGCGCTACTTCAACACGCGCAAGACCACGATCTACGGCGGCAGCAACGAAATCCAGACGGGCATCATCTCCAAGATGGTGTTGGGCCTCTAGGATGGACCTCGCGCTCAAACCCGAACACAAGGCCTTCGCCGACGAGGTGCGCGCCTTCGCGCGGAAGAACCTCTCGCCCGCGACCAAGGAAAAGACCTTCTCCGGCAAGCACTACGACCGCGACGACCACATCGTGTGGCAGAAGGCGCT
>JAUXST010000445.1 GCA_030679805.1 Reyranella sp.
AGCGCCTCGTCCTCGAGCTCTTCAAGATGGGCGGACAGCACCTCGATCAGCGGAAACTTGCGGTCGACGACGAGATCGATCAGCGCATAGACGAGGTAGTCGACGCCGAAGGTGCGCAGCCTCGAGCCCGCCGTCTGTAGCCGGTCGCGCACCGGCTTGAAGATGTCTGTCTTGTGATCGTGGAACGAGATCACGTAGTTCTCGCCGAAGAAGATGCTGACCTGGCGCGAATGCAGCTCACCCTCCTCGTAGGCCGGATCGCTGAGCACGATGAAACCCTGCCCCTCGTAGAGGTCGAGCTTGCTCCTCTGGTGGGCGTGGAACACGTCTTCCAACGCCAGCGGATGGAGATTGAAGGCCATGCCGAGATCGCGCAGCATGTCCGAGTTCGGACGGCCGGCGACATCGATCCAGGTGTGGCCCGGCGTACCGAGATGGAAACGGCACTCGTCGACCTCCACGCCGTGCACGACCTGAACGTCGTCGGGCGTGTACTCGACCAGGGTGAAATCCAGTGCCTCGTCGGCGACCGGCGCGCGGCCCGCCAGAGTCCCGGGCGACGTGCCCGGCTTGGTGTGGCGGTGAAAGAATCCATCCATCATTTCGTTTGCCGATCCGTCCCGCTGCCCGTAGCGAACCTCAGACTTCCTGCAACACCTGGACGTCGGGCCGACCGGCGAGATAGTCGCCGAGCTTGCGCCCAAGTTCCTTGAAATGCGGCGCCGCACGATGTGCCTCCAGCGCCGCCTGGTCGTCGTAGCGTTCCAACATGACGTACACATTAACGTCGGCGGTCTTGTGCAGGGCATAGAGCTTATTGCCCGGCTCATCGGCTTGCACCTTGGCCTGCAGCGCCTTCATCGTCGCCTCGAAATCGGCGTTGGTTCCGGGCTTGATCGTCAATTTCGCGATGACGCCGATCATGATTTCGCTCCCAACATTATTGCGACCGCTTCTTGATAAGGTACTTGTGGGCGCCGTCGCACACCAGTTCGCCCTTCTGGTTATGGATGGTGAGCTCGAGGACGGCGACACCGGTGGTGCGGCCGGGCTTCAGTTCCGTCACCTCGAGCATGGGATAGAGCGTGTCGCCGACATAGACAGGCTTCAGGAAGCGCGAGGACTGCTCGAGGAAGCCGACCAGCGCTTCGCCCACGATGTGCGGGAAGATACCGCCGCCCGCCACGCCCTGGATCGCGACTTGCAGACCATGTGCCAGCATGTCCCGATGGCCCAGCGCCTTGCAGTATTCGCGGTCGTAGTGGATCGGATGGTTGTCGCCGCTGGCGAGTTGAAAGGCTGAAAACAGCGCCTCGGTCTGGGTACGCGAGTTGATGTAGAATTTCTGCCCGACCTTGAGATCCTCGAACCAATGGGTCGGGCCGAAGCGATGCTCGGCCAGATTGAAGGGCTTGGCGTCGACATCCGGCACGGGCATCCCCCTGTTGATCCTGGCGACTTCTACGCCGCTTTGGCCTTGCGGCCCAACCCCTCGTAGAGATCGAGCATGCGCTCGCGCCAGGCATAGACCGGATCGTCGGCTCCGAGCATGACCAGCGGGCTGGCAATGGCCGCCCACAGGAAGGCACCGGCCAGCGCGTAGTCCGGGTACGCCGGATGATTGCCGGCCAGGAACGGCTGCTCCTTCAGAAGGCGGCGCGCGGGCTCAAGGACGGCGCGGAAGGCAGCTACACCCTTCTCCCGTGCCTTGGCCTGAAAACTCGCGAAATCCGTGGTGCCGAGCCGCTTGCCGCGCGATTCAGCGAAATACGGCTGATCGACCGGGCGGACGATACTGTAGAGATCTCCCACCACGATGGGAAACATCGCCGGCTGCACCGCCGTATCCACCCAGCCGCTCACAAAGCGCGCATAGGAGAGCGCCATCTCGCTCTTGAACAGCGGCTTGTCGGGATAGGCTTTGTCAAGATGGAGGGCGATCGCCCAACTGTCCTTCACGCCCGTCTCGCCGTCCTTGATGACCGGCACAAGCTGGGAGTCGGCAAAGGAGATCTTGTCTTTCTCGGTGAAGCCCACCGGCACCGTCGCCCATTTCAGGCCCTTGTGCGCGAGCGAATACTTGGCGCGCCAGCAGAACGGGCTCGGCCGGCGGTCATCCTGGGCGACGAGGTCGTAGAGTGTGATCATGGTGCCCTCACTTGCCATCGAGCATCTTGACGATGCCTGAGAAATCCTTGGCAGCATGGCCGCTGTTGACGAACAGGCTGAAGAGCTGCGCCGCTTCCGCGCCGAGCGGCGTGCTGGCGCCGGCCGCATTCGCCGCCTGCTGGGCCAGGTTCAGGTCCTTCAGCATCATCGCCGCGGTGAAGCCCGCCTGGTAGTCGCGGTTGGCGGGCGACGCCGGCACCGGGCCCGGCACCGGGCAGTAGTTGACCAGCGACCAGCACTGGCCCGACGAGGTCGACACGACGTCGAACATCTTCTGGGCATCGAGGCCCAGGCGCTTGGCCAGCATGAAGGCCTCGCTGACGGCGATCATCGAGACGCCCAGGATCATGTTGTTGCAGATCTTGGCCGCCTGACCGTTGCCGCTGGCGCCGGCGTGCACGATGTTCTTGCCCATCTTCTCGAGGATGGGTTTCGCCTTGGCGAAAGCCGCATCGGGGCCGCCAACCATGAAAGTAAGCGTCCCAGCCGTGGCGCCGCCGACGCCGCCCGAAACAGGCCCATCGACCATCTCGAGCCCAGCCTTGGCGGCCAGCGCCGCGACATGACGGGCGCTGTCGACGTCGATGGTCGAACAATCGATCAGCAGGGTTCCCTTGGAGACATTGGGCAGCACGTCCTTCTCGTAGACCTCGCGCACATGCTTGCCGGCCGGCAGCATGGTGACGACGATCTCCGCGCCCTTCACCGCCTCGGCGGCGGAGGCGGCCTTGTGGGCACCTTTCTCGATCGCCGCCGCAACGGCTGCATCCGACAGGTCGAAGGCGGTCACGTGGTGCTGCGCCTTGGCGAGGTTGGCAGCCATCGGGCCGCCCATGTTGCCGAGACCGATGAAGGCGATTTTCGCCATGGTTTCCTCCTGCTGGTTCCAGTTCAGTCGAAGAACAGGTCGTTCGACACCGGTTTGAAATGTTCCTCGACGAGCTCGCGCGTGACGCCGTCGATGGTCGGTGGGTTCCACTTCGGCTTCTGATCCTTGTCGATCAGCAGCGCCCGCACGCCTTCGAAGAAATCATGGCCCTTCTGCATGCCGCGCTGCGACATGCGGTATTCGATGGTCATCGAATCCTCGAACGAGCGGTTGGCGCAGCGCTTGAGCTGTTCCAGTGTGATCGCCATCGACAACGGCGAAAGCTTCATCAGCGCGGCGAGCTGCTTGTCCGCCCATTCGCCGCCCATCTTCCGGAGGTTGGCGACGATCTCCTGCAGGGACTCGGCGGAAAAGCAGCGATCAATATCGTGCATCATCGCGGGCAGCGTCGGCATGCCCGCGTCGCCCACGAAGCGGGCGATCACCGCATCGACCTTGCGGTTCGCGTCAGGGCCCGAGAGATCGGCCGCGCCGAGGGCCGCCTGCAGGTCGTTCATGGCCGCACTCGGGACATAGGCACCGACGATACCGACGCACAATGCATCCGCCGCCTTCAGGCGATGGCTGGTGAGCGCCAGGAAGGTGCCGAGCGCGCCCCGCAGACGCGACAGGAAATAGCCGCCGCCGACATCGGGGAAGAGCCCGATGGTGGTCTCCGGCATGGCGAACAGGAACTTCTCGCTCGCCACCGAATGGGAGCCGTGCACCGAGAGGCCGACGCCGCCGCCCATGTCGATGCCGTCGATCAGCGAGATCCACGGCTTGGCGAAGCGGTAGATCCGGCGGTTGACGATGTATTCGTCGCGGAAAAAGTCGCGCCGCAGGGTCCCTGTCGGATTGTCGCGCATCTCGCGGTAGAGGCCGGTCACGTCGCCACCGGCACAGAAGGCGCGATCGCCGGCGCCACGCAGCACCACGGCCTTGATGGCAGGATCCTTCTCCCATACCGGCATGACCCTTTCCATTTCCAGGATCATGCCGTGCGTCAACGCATTCAGCGCCTTGGGCCGGTTCAGGGTCATCAGACCCAGGCCATCTTTTACTTCGAACAGAATCTCAGCTTCGGACATTGTTGCGACTTACCCCATCAAAAGGCGGCGCGCGATGATCACACGCATGATCTCGTTGGTGCCCTCGAGGATCTGGTGCACGCGCAGGTCGCGCAAATAACGCTCGATGGGAAAGTCCTTCAAGTAGCCGTAGCCGCCATGCAATTGCAGCGCCTCGTTGACGACACGGAAGCCCGTGTCGGTCGAAAGCCGCTTGGCCATTGCCGCGGCCTGCGTCGCCTCCGGCGACTTGGCATCGAGCAGCGAGGCCGCCCGCCAGATCATCAGCCGTGCAGCGTCGAGGTCGGTCGCCATGTCGGCCAACTTGAACTGCGTCGCCTGAAAGTCGGCCAGCGGCTTGCCGAACTGCTTGCGCTCGACCACGTAGCGCGACGCCGTCTCCAGGCAGGCGCGTGCCCCGCCGACCGAGCAGGCGCCGATGTTGATGCGTCCGCCGTCCAGACCCATCATCGCGATCTTGAAGCCATGCCCTTCGGGGCCGAGGCGGTTGGCCACCGGCACCTTGCAGTTCTCGAAGATCACCGTCGCGGTCGGCTGGCTGTTCCAGCCGAGCTTGTTCTCCTGCTTGCCGAACGCGAGCCCCGGTGTCCCAGCTTCGACAACGAGCGTCGACACGCCGCCCGCCCCCGGCCCGCCAGTACGCAGCATGACGATATAGATGTCGCTGCGCCCGCCGCCGGAGATGAAGGCCTTGGTGCCGTTCAGGATGTAATGGTCGCCGTGCAACTCGGCGCGGGTGGCGAGGGCCGCCGCATCCGACCCGGCGCCGGGCTCGGTGAGGCAGTAGCTCGCGAAATGCTCCATCGAGCAGAGCCTGGGCAGGAAGCGCCGGCGCTGCTCGTCGTCACCGAAGCCGTCGATCATCCAGGCGGCCATGTTATGGATGGAGATGTAGGCCGCCGTACTCGGACAAGCCGATGCCAGCTCCTCCATGATCAGGGCAGCATCGAACCGGCTGAGCCCGCTGCCGCCGACATCGTCGCGGACATAGATGCCACCGAAACCGAGCGCCGCCGCCTCGCGCAGGGTCTCCACCGGAAAGATCTTCTCGGCATCCCAGCGCGCGGCATGGGGCAGCATCCGCTCGGTCGCGAATTGACGCGCCGTATCCCGGAAAGCCTGCTGGTCCTCGGTGAGGTTAAAGTCCATGCGCGCGGGATCATATCGGGGGGCCCATCCCAGTCAAACAATGCAGGGCCAAACAAAGCAGGTAAACAAGCCGCATTGCGGCCTTTCGCGGTTCGCGCGATAAGGCCATTCATGCCCAAGCGCTTCACGACCCTCGGCCGCTATCCCACGACACGGCTTCGCCGCAACCGCGGCGAGGACTGGTCACGCCGCCTGATCGCCGAGAACAGGCTCTCGGTCGACGACCTCATCTGGCCGGTGTTCGTGCAGGAGGGCCAGAAGACCCGCACGCCGGTCGAGTCCATGCCGGGTGTCGACCGCCTCTCCGTCGATCTCTTCGTCGAAGCGGCCAAGGAAGCGCGCGACCTCGGCATCCCCGCCATCGCGATCTTCCCCGAGACAGATCCCAAGGCGAAGACGCCGGACGCACGCGAGGCCTACAATCCCGAAAACCTCGTCTGCCGCGCCACCGCGGCCGTGAAGAAGGCCGTGCCCGACATCGGCATCATGACGGACGTGGCCCTCGATCCCTTCAACAGCGACGGCCACGACGGCATCGTGCGCGACGGCCGCATCCTGAACGACGAATCGGTCGAGGCCCTGGTCAAGCAGGCCATCGTGCAGACCGAGGCTGGTGCCGACATCCAGGCGCCGTCGGACATGATGGACGGCCGCATCGGCGCCATCCGCAAGGCGCTCGACGCCAAGGGCTACCAGCATGAGCAGATCATGTCGTACGCCGCCAAATATGCCTCGGCCTTCTACAACCCGTTCCGCGACGCCATCGGTAGTTCGGGCGCACTGAAGGGCGACAAGAAGACCTACCAGATGGACTACGCCAATTCCGACGAGGCGCTGCGCGAAGTGGGCTTCGACATCGAGGAAGGCGCCGACATGGTCATGGTCAAGCCCGGCCTGCCCTACCTCGACGTCGTACGCCGCGTGAAGGACGCCTTCGGCGTACCGACCTACGCTTACCAGGTGAGCGGCGAGTACGCGATGCTCAAGGGCGCCGCCGATCGCGGCTGGCTCGACTGGAACAAGGTGCTGATCGAGACCTTGACCGGCTTCAAGCGCGCGGGCTGCGACGGCATCCTGACTTACGGCGCGGTGGACGCGGCGCGACTGCTCAAGTCGAAATGATAGAGCGTCCTTCGGCCAGGTTGATCCTGCTCGATCCGCAGGACCGCCTCTTCCTGTTCAACGTCCACGACCCGAAGGTGTTCGATCCGGCGAACCCGTTCTTCGATCCCTTCTGGGTGATGATCGGCGGCATGGTCGATCCCGGCGAGGATTTTGCCGAAGCGGCCGTGCGGGAGGCGCGCGAAGAGACGGCGCTCGTCGTCACGGGCGACGTGAGCTGGGTATGGACGCGCGAGCGCCGCATGAGCTGGCGTGGCAAGGACGTCCTGCACAAGGAACGCTTCTTCCTCGCCCACAGCGCCACGACCGAGATCGACACGTCAGGCCTCGACGAAAAGGAGCGGAGCTGGACGCGGGGCCACCACTGGTGGACGCCGGCAGAAATCGAGGCTTCCGCCGAGCGCTTCGAGCCGCTCGACCTCGGGGTTCGCCTGAAATCCCTGCTGCGCGACGGCCCGCCGCGCGCGCCGATCGTCCTTAGCTAGGCCTTTCCCCGGCGCCAAGCATCCGGCGCACTTCAGGAAAAGCCATCATCTCGCGCATCCAGGCGAACGATCCCTGCTCCTTCATGGCGCGTCCCGCCCCGACGAGTGCCGCCAGGGCGAGTCGGGAGAGCGCACCGCCGACGCTGATCCGCTTGGCCCCCGCCTCGGCAAGCTGCGTCGCGGTGATATCAGGGTCGAGCCAGCCGGTGACGACGTTGAACGGCCGCTTCAGCGCGCTCGTCACATGGCGCACTTCGTCCAGATTGCGCAGGCCCGGCGCGTAGAGCACGTCGGCTCCGGCCGCTTCATAGGCTTGCAGCCGGCGGATGGTGTCGGCCATATCGTTCCGTCCATGCAGCAGGTTCTCGGCTCGTGCCGTCAGCAGGAACGGCACGGGCAGCGAATGGGCGAGATCGGCCGCGGCGCGCACCCGGGCCACCGCCAAGTCGAAATCGTAGATCGGTGCCTTCGGATCACCGGTCGAATCCTCGATCGAGCTGCCGACGGCGCCGGCTTCGGCGGCCAGGCCGATCGCCTCGGCCGCCGCCGCGGGCGCATGGGCGAAGCAATTCTCCAGATCGACATTGACCGGAAGGTCCGTGGCCTCCGCAATCGCCCGGCAATTGGCGATCACCTCCGCCCGGCTGACGGCGCTGTCGGCGCGCCCCAGCATGTTTGCGAGGCCGAGGCTTGTGGTCGCCAGCGCCTCGAAGCCCATCGCCGCCAGCAGCTTCGCCGTGCCGGCGTCCCAGGGGTTGGGAATTATGAAGGCGCCTGGTCGCTCGTGCAGGGCGCGGAAGGTCGCCGCTTTCTCCGCTGGGCTACGCATGCTGTCTCTCCTCGTTCGGATGAATTCCGGTCG
>JAUXST010000447.1 GCA_030679805.1 Reyranella sp.
TTCGCGCGGGCGCTGGTGGGCTGGGTCAAGGGCGGGCTCGGCATGTCGGTGATCGTCGTCGCCTATTTCTTCTCCGACATCTGCGGCTCGAAGATGGCCGAGGTCTCGGCGCTGGGCTCTACCCTGATGCCGCCGCTCACCAAGGCGGGTTATAAGCGCGAGGATTCGGCATCGTTGATCGCCGCCGGCACGGCGATGGGCATGCTGGTGCCGCCGGCCATCTTCATGATCGTGATCGCGCAGGTCACCAACACCTCGGCGGTCGCGCTGTTCCTCGCGGGCTTCGTCCCGGCCGCTACCATCATGGTCTGCCTGATGATCCTGGTGTATCTGCGCGCCCGCAAATACGACTGGCCGGTCGACAGCAAGCCCAGCGTCAAATTTCTGATGACGTCGGCGCGAGGTGCCGCAGTGCCGCTGGTGATCCCGGTCGTCATCCTGGGCGGCTTCTTCCTCGGCGTCTTCACCGCCACCGAAGCGGGCGCCGTGGTGGCGGGCTACGCCTTCGTCGCCGCGCGCTTCTACTACAAGAACGTCTCGTACCGGCAGATGGCGAAGCTCGCCTACGACAGCGCGATCCTGACCGCGGCCGTGGTGTTCCTGCTCGCCGTCGCCTCGGTGTTCCAATATCTGATGGGCATGTCGGGCGTGCCGAAGCTGCTGGCCGAGGTGCTGGGGCCGCTGAAATCGCAACCCTGGCTGTTCCTGATCTGCACCGCGCTGATCACCATGATGTTCGGCATGGTGCTGGAGGGCCTGCCGGCCGCCGTCGTGCTGATCCCGGTGGTCTTTCCGATCGCCGAGGAAATGGGCATCGATCCCATTCACTTCAACATCGTCCAGACCGCCGCCGTCGGCATCGGCCTGTTCCTGCCGCCGATGGGCGTCGGCCTGCTGATGGCGCTGAAATTCGCCAACCTCACAGTCGGCCAGCACTGGCGATCGTACCTGCCCTACATCACGGCGCTGCTGATCGGGCTGCTGCTGATCATCCTGTTCCCGCAGCTCTCGCTGTTCCTGCCCAGGAGCGCGGGCCTGATCAAGTAGAGCTGGGAGCGCGCCGCGCGAGATAGACCTGCAGGTGGGCATAGGCCATGCGCAGGTTGGGCGTGGCGATGCCGACCTTCTTCGCCCGCGCGATCATGTCGCCCACGATGTGATCGGCTTCGACCATCGCGCCCTTCTCGAGATCGTGCAGCATCGAGGCGGCGAACTTCGAGCCCTTGACGGTCAGGAACGAGCGAATGGTGGTGATGCCCTTCTCGCCAGGATCGTGGCCTGCCGCGGCCGCGACCTTGCGGCCCTCGTCGACCGTCTCCAGCACGATTGCCCGACCTTCGTCGGCTTCGAGGATATCGCCCGAGGCGCCACGCATCAGGCAGCATGTCGCGGCCAGCGTGCAGAGCATGATCCACTTGTCCCAGAGATCCTGGACGATGTTGGCGTTCAGCCCTCCGTCAACGCCCGACTTCTTGATCGCGGCATCGAACTCGACCAGCGCCTTGCGCGCGGGCTTGCCGTCGCGCTCGCCGAAGGAGATGGCGGCGAACGGGCTGGTGTGCAGGATTTCGCCTTTGTCGTTCATGGCGACGCCCACGCGGGCGAGACCGCCCACCACCTTGGCGTCGCCGAACTTCGCGGCCAATACGTCGATGTGGCGCATGCCGTTCAGCAGCGGAACGACCGTGGTAGTCGCGCCAACCGCCGGCGCCACGGCGTCGATCGCCGAGTCGAGGTCGTAGGCCTTGCAGGTCAGGATCACGACATCGTAGGGCCCACCCTCGCTGCCGTTCAACACCGTCTTCACCTTCTGGGTGATGTCGCCCTTGGTGCTCTTGATGACCAGGCCGTCGCGCATCAGCGCCTCGCGCCGGGCCGGACGGACCAGGAACGTCACGTCGGCGCCGCTCTGGTGCAGCCGGCCGCCGACATAGCCGCCGATCGAACCGGCGCCGAGGATCAGGATCTTCATGGGGGACTCCTAAGAAACCTACTTCAAGCCGCCGCGCGCTCGTCTCGCCTCATAGGCCTGCAGATGGGCGTAGGCGAAGCGCAGGTTGGGCGCGGCGATGCCCGCCTTGCGGGCACGGGCCAGCATGTCGCCCACGATCTGCCTGCCCTCGGCCGGACCGCCCTTCTCCATGTCGCCGAGGATCGACGCCACGGCCTTCGATCCCTTAGCCGTCAGCATCGATTTTATGCCGGCCAGGATCTTGTCGCTGGGCGCGTGGCCCTCCGCTGCGGCGACCTTGCAGCTCTCGTCCAGCGTCTCGACCACGATGGCGGCACCATCCTCGGTCTCCATGATGTCGCCGATGGTGCCGCGCATGGAGGCGCACATGCCGGCGATCGTGGCCAGCATGATCCACTTGTCCCAGAGATCCTGGTCGATGTTGGGGTTGATGCCGCCCTCGATACCGGCCTTCTTGCAAGCCGCGTCGAGTTCCGTGAGCGTGGTGCGCGCGGGCTTGCCGTCGCGCTCGCCGAAGGAGATGGCGGCGAACGGGCTGGTGTGCAGGATTTCGCCTTTGTCGTTCATGGCGACGCCCACGCGGGCGAGACCGCCCACCACCTTG
>JAUXST010000453.1 GCA_030679805.1 Reyranella sp.
CCGACGAGTGGGCGCCCCTGGTGTTCGTCAATGGCGCCGACACCAAGGCGGCCCAGATGTTCACCCTGGCGCACGAGCTGGCGCATATCTGGCTGGGGCAGTCGGCCGTCTCCGACGCCCAGCCGTCGGGCCAGCCGGCCAACCGCGTCGAACGCTGGTGCAACCGGGTGGCAGCCGAGCTGCTGGCACCGCTGGCGATCGTCCGGCGCGAATATCGACCGCACGCCGAGCTGTGGTCGGAAGTGAAGCGGCTGGCCAGGGCCTTCAAGGTGAGCACGCTGGTCGTCCTGCGGCGCATTCACGACGTGGATGGCCTGACCGACAGTGCATTCCAGAGTGCCTATGCCCAGGAGCTGGCCCGGCTCAGGGCCCTGCCCAGGGGAAGTGGCGGCGACTTCTACCTCACGCAGGGGGCGCGGGTCGGCAAGCGTTTCGCCCGCGCGCTGGTCGCCAGCACGCTCGAAGGCCAGACCCTGCACCGTGACGCTTTCCGCATGCTGGGATTCTCGAAGCTGGCGACGTTCCGCGAACTGGGCCGCAGCCTCGGCGTGGCGGCGTGAATGGCCTATCTGCTCGATGCCAACGTCTTCATCCAGGCGAAGAACCTCCACTATGGGCTCGATTTCTGTCCGGCCTTCTGGGATTGGCTGGTCGCGAAGAATGCGGCCGGCCATGTCCGCAGCATCGAGAAGGTCGGCGATGAAATCGCGGCCGTGGCCGACGAGCTGAGCGTGTGGGCCGCTGCACGAGGTGCCGGCTTTTTCGTCAAGCCGGATGCCGCCGTGTTGCCGGCACTGGCAACGGTCAGCACATGGGCGACCGGCCAGAAGTACGAGCCCGTTGCGGTCGGCACCTTCCTGCAGGTCGCCGACTACTATCTGGTGGCGCATGCCCTGGCGCATGGCGATACCGTCGTCACCCACGAGGTGCCGTCGGCGTCGCTCAAGAAGATCAAGATTCCGGATGCCTGCATCGGCCTCGGGGTCAAGTGCGTGACGCCCTATGCGATGCTGAGCCGCGAGCGTGCCCGCTTCGTGCTGGGAGCTGCGCCATGAGCCAGTGCCGTGCGCCCCGGTCCTGCCAGCCATGCAAATCCCGATTTGCAGGTTCGACAGGATTATGATAAGAAACTAACTACCATGGCGGAAATGCGCATCCGCCACCCATAGGTCCATCCGGCCCGCCCGCGTCCTGTTCCCAGGCGCTTCGGCGGGCTTTTTCATGTCCAGGGAGTTGCCAATGTCCGCCATCGTTCGCCGCCGCCGCATCACCGCCGCCTCGCCCACGCCCGAGAAGCTCGCGACGTTCCTGCGTCACCTCGAGGAAAGCGGCTCGGTGAGCTTCGCCGCCCAGCGCACCGGCATCGGCCGCAATACGGTCTATGAGCTTCGCAAGGTCGATCCGGAATTTGCGCACGGCTGGGAGAAGGCGGCAGCGATGGCGGTCGAGACGTTGCGCGACATCGCCATCACCCGCGCCCGCGACGGCACCGAGCGCGAGCTCTGGAGGCGCGGCAAGCGGGTCGGCACGATCCGCGAGTACGACAACCGTCTGCTGCAGTTCCTGCTGCGCGCGCTTCAGCCAGAGGTCTATGGCCGGCGCGGACGGTAGCGAACAATCTGAACAATCCGAACACGAACAGAATCGAAGACGCTTTGGTGTCCTTTTTGGCGTGCCTGAAAGGTCCGATTTGTCGGCGTTTCTTCAGAGGCTGTTTTTGAAAAAACGCGATTGGGTGTGATTGGGCGCGATTCGTGTTCGAAAAATCCGATTTCGCCACCAATTCACGGCCGACGGGGAATTATAGACACGTCGGTGTCTTTTTTTACGCGCCCGAAAGGCCCGGTTTATCGGCGTTTTCTCGGGGCTGCTCTTTAATCGACACGTTTATGAACAGTTGGGTGTCGGAAAAAGCCGACTACTCGACCAGTTCCGACAGCCGCTTGATGATGCGCGTCGGCTGGGCGGTGGCATCCCGGAGATAGGGGGCCGGCACGCCGGCGCCGAACGGGTCGTACCAGATGCCGCACATGCCGAGCTGCTGCGGCGCCACGACTTCCCATTCGTAGTTGTCGCCCACCATCCAGGCCTCGCCGGGCGCGACGTCGAGCCGTTCGAGCGCGTGGCGGTAGACGGCGAGCTCGGGCTTGCCCTGGCCGAACTCGCCCTCGATCTGGATGTGGTGGAAGCGGTGGGCGAGTTCGAAGCGCTCGATCTTGGCGCGCTGGGTTTCCGAGGCGCCATTGGTCACCAGGGCGAGCCGGACGCCCGCGTCGCGCAGCGCATCGACGGTGGCGTGGGCGTCGGGATAGAGCCGGTATTCGTTGCGGCGCAGCTCGGTGAAGGCGTCGGCGATGCGGTCGGCCAGCGCGTCGTCGGCACGTCCGAGCTTGGCGAGGCCACGCCGGACCGAGAGCCGGCGAGCGCCGGGAATGTCGAGCCGCCACTTCGCCGCCACCGCCGGATCGGACCAGAAGGCGCGCGCCTCCGCCATGACCGTCCCGCGCACGCGCTCGATGGCTTCGGGCTCGTGAGCGTCGAGGTGGGCCGCAAAGACATGGAGCAGGCGCGTCCACGCCTCTTCGGGCTGGGCGTAGGCGCGGATCAGCGTGTCGTCGAGATCGAACAGGATCGCTTTAGGAAGCGCCGCCACTAGTTCACTGGCCTCGACGTGAAGGTGCCGGGCGCAGGGCTGATCACCACGTTGCGGTCGCCCTGGACCTCGATGACGGCCAGCGCCCGTTCGGCGCGGCCGTCGGGCAGGAAGCGGAAGATGCCGTCGACGCCGGACCAGCCGTTGGGATTGGTGATCGCCTCGGCCGAGAAATCGCCGCCCGGTTTCAGGCGGGCGAGGTGGCCGGCCAGCGCCACGCCGTCGTAGGCGAGCGTAGCCAGGCGGTGCGGCGGACGCCCGTAGGTCGAGACGTAGCGGCGCTCGAAGTCGGCGCGCCGGGCCGGATCGGGGGCGGCATACCAGGCGCCGCGCAACGTCGTGTCGGCGCCGATGCCGGGCACATCCCAGACGCCGGTGCCGATGAACTGCACCGAGGCTTTGTCGAGGCCGGCGGCAGTCAGGGCGGAGAGCACGGAGGTGAGCCTGGGCGGCGGTACCGGCACCAGCACCGCGAGCTTGCCGTCGCCGCCACCCGTGCCGCCACTCTTGCCCTGGGTTTCGCCGGCGAGGCGCCGCGCCGCGATCATGAGATCGTTGCTGTTGGCATCGAAGAGTTCGGCCGCGACCACCGTGCCGCCGCGCACGGCGACATGGCTTTCGAGGGTGCGGGCCATCTGCTCGCCATAGGGCGTGTGCGGCGCGAAGGTGGCAAAGCGCTTGATGCCGGCGTCGATCGCATGGTCGACGACGCGGCGGACCTGCGGCGGGGCGGCGATGCCCATGATGAAGACGCCGCGCGAGGCGGCCGATTCGTCGTTGGAGAAGGAGACGACATTGGCCCCGCCCATTGGCCCTCCCTGGGCCACCAGCGGCGCGAGCGCGGTCGCCGAGGTGCCGAACAGCGGACCCAGGACGAGGGCGCTGCCGGCGGTGCGGGCCTTGCGATAGGCCTCGACCGCAGCGTCCGGAGTGCTGCCGCTGTCGTAGGTGGAGAGGGCGAGTTCCTTGGCGCCGGTGTCGAACAGCGCCATTTCGGCGGCCTGCTGCAGGGACTGGCCGAGGGCGGCGTTGCCGCCGGACAGCGGCAGCAGCAGCGCGATGCGCGTCTTGCCCGACGCCGTCGTCGGCGACCCGGCCGACTTGCCCGGAGTCGTGGCCGGCTTGGCCGGCGTGCTAGTCTGGGGCGCATCGCTGCAGGCGCCCACGAGGAAGAGGGTGGCCATGAGCGCGAAAAAGGACGGGCGCATCTGCGCGAAACTCCGGCAAACGGATCAAAATGAGCGTGGGCGAACAGTCAGAAGCTAATGACGGCCAAGCTAGCGAGGGGCAAGCCCGGCGTAAACCACCGCTCGCACCCGGGCTGCATATTGTTGCCACACCGATCGGCAATCTTGGCGACATAACTTTGCGTGCCCTCGACGTGTTGCGGGCCGCCGATCTCGTCGCCTGTGAGGATACCCGCGTGTTCGCCAAGCTGGCCAGCCACTATGGCATTTCGGTCCCGACCGTCGCCTACAGCGACGCCACCCAGGATCTCGCCGAGCCGCGCATCGTGCGCGCGCTGGCGGCAGGCAAGCGGGTGGCGCTGGTGTCCGACGCCGGCATGCCCCTGATCTCCGATCCCGGCTATCGCCTCGTCCAGGCCGCCCTTGCCGGCGGTCATGCCGTCACCTCGGCGCCCGGTCCCTCGGCGGTGCCGATGGCCTTGGCGCTGTCGGGCCTGCCGACCGACCGCTTCTATTTCGGCGGCTTCCTGCCTGCCCGGGAAGGTGACCGCCGCCGCGCCATCGGGGCGGTGGCAAGCCTGCCGGCGACCCTGGTGTTCTTCGAGGCGCC
>JAUXST010000455.1 GCA_030679805.1 Reyranella sp.
ACGCCCATCCACGGCTCGAACCGAGTCGCGATCGCGGCCGGCGCTGGACTCGCCACCCGCCAACCCAACCGGCCACGCAACGTCGCCAGCACCCGAAGGCCGAAGGAAACATGGGTGAACAGGATCGCGCCCTTCCACGACTTCGGAAGCGGGTCGTCGCCCACGACGCCGATCAGCCAGGCCGCCAGCACCGAAGCCGCCGCCGTCCAATGCAGCAGTTTGGCGATCGAGCCGAAGCCCTGCGCATCGTTGCGCCATCCCATCCTGGTCTCCCGTGCGAACAGGGCATCAACGCCAGGTCGGTACCGCCCGTCGTTGATTTCGATCAAGCGGTCGTACGATCCCACCAGTCGCGCGTGCGGTACCAGGCCCCGACGAAGGGCAGGATCCACTCGGGGTTGCCGTTGTAGAACGGCACCGTCGGAAACGGCTGGCCGTCGAAGGCGTTGATCGGGGCGTTCGAGCCGCCGGCAATCTTGCGCGCCGTCTGGTAGCCGAGATAGCTCATCATCGCCACGCCCGAGCCGTTGCAGGCCATCAGGTAGTGCATGCCCTGCTCCTGGCCCATGTGCGGCAGGAAATCGAAGGCGAAGGCCACGTTGCCGGTCCAGGCATGCGTCACCTTGGTGCCCTTGAGCTGCGGCCAGCGATCCAGCATGTAGCCGTGCAGCACCGGCGCGCTCACTTCGGGCGAGACCTGGGTGAAGCGCGCGCGACCGCCGAAGATCACCCGCTTGTTGTCGGGTGATTGCCGATAATAGCAGAGCACGCGCTTGGTATCGCTGACGACGCGGTTCTTGGGGATCAGGCTTTTAACCAGATCCTCCGGCAGTTCCTCGGTGGCGATGATGTGGCTGGCCACCGGCACCAGCTTGCGCTTCAAGGTCGGCGTCAGCTCGGTGGTGTAACCGTTGGTGGCGATCACCACTTCGCGCGCCTCGATCGGGCCCTTGCTGGTGAGGATGCGGAAGCCACCGGACTTGCGCTCGATCTTCTCGGCATCGCAGTTGGCGCAGAGTTTCGCTCCGGCACGGTGCGCGGCCTTCAGCAGACCGCCGTAGTAGAGCGCGGGATGAAGCTGGCCGGTGCGTTCCACCACCATGCCGCCGTAGTAGTAGTCCGACGCAATTTCCTCGCGCTGCTGCTCGCGCGGCACCATGTAGGTGCCAAGCGCCGCCTTCTCGTTGTAGGTCGCGACCTTGGCTTGCTGCTCGGCATAATGGCGCGGCGTATAGGCGCCGCTGAAGCGGCCGTTCATGCGCCAGTGGCATTCGATGCCCTCGCGCTGGATCACGGTCTCGACCTGGGCGAGCGAATCGGCGGCGTCGGACAGCATGCGCGCCATCACCGCCTTCCAGGCCTCGGCATCGCCGCCGACCCCCTTGCCGGAAAAGCCCTTGCCCATGGTCGTGCCACCGCTCACGCCGCCGCCGTTGCGCGTCGAGGCGCCGATGCCGAAGTCGCCGCGCTCCAGCACCGTCACATCGACGCCCGAGCGCGCCAGCTCGAGCCCGGTCGACAGGCCGCCGTAGCCCGCGCCCACCACCAGCACGTCGGTCTTGAGCGGTGGGTCCTGGCTCAGTTCGTTCGTGGGATGCCACCATTCCCACCACCACGGCGTCGCCTTGAAATCCTTGTGAAAGATACTGTCGGCCATCACGCACTCCTATTCACTCTTCTTCAAGCGTCCTCTCCGCCGCGAAGCGGGGGAGAGGAAGGGACCCATCGCGCAGCGATGGGGAGGAGAGGTGGTGCTTCTGCAGGTCACGATCTCGCCGTTGAGCGGCCGACGACCCACCTCTTCCTCCCCGCTTCGCGGGTCCCCTCCCTCTCCCCCCGCGTAAGACGCGGGCGGAGAGGGCCTCGTTGACGTCGACCTCCCTTACACACTCATCGTGCGCTGCCGCTGAGGCCGCGGCCGAAGCGGCCGATCAGGACCAGCACCAGCGCCACCAGCAGGATCTGCATCACCGACACCGCGGCGATGGTCGGATCGATTTCCATCAGGATGTTGTCGAACATCTTCTTGGGCAGCGTCATGTTGGCACCGGCCAGGAACAGCGCCACCACCAGCTCGTCGAACGACGAGATGAAGGCGAGCAGTCCTGCCGAGACCAGGCTCGGCCGCAACAGCGGCAGCGTGATGCGCGTGAGAGTCCGCCAACGGCTGGCGCCCAGCCCCTCGGCCGCCTGCTCGAGCCCGCGGTCGAAATCGCGCAGGCCCGCCACCATCACCAGCACCACGAAAGGCAGCGCCAGCACGGTGTGGGCAACCACCAGCCCGTACCAGGTTCCGATCAGCTTCAGCTTGGCGAAGATGCCGTAGACTGCGACCGAGAGAATGATGGTGGGCACGATGACGGGCGCCAGCGCCAGCCGCTCGACGAGGGCGCGACCGACGAATTTTGCCCGCACTAGGCTGAAGGCCAGCGGCACGCCCAGCGCCAATGCCAGGATCGCGGTCGCCACGCCTATATATAAAGAGCGCCAGGTCGCATCGATCCATTGCGGATCGTCGAGGTAGCGCTCGTACCACTGCCAGGACCAGCCGGGCGGCGGGAACTGCATGTAGGGCGCGGAACTCAGCGAAATCGGGAACACCACCAGAATCGGCAGCATCAGGAATAGGTAGATGAGCCCGCAGGCGAGGACGAGGACACGCCGGCTCATGGCGCAGGCTCCGTGCGGGTGAAGCGCTGGGCGAGCGAATAGACGGCAAAAGTGGCAACCAGCAGCACGGCCGACAGGGCGGCGGCAAACGGCCAGTTCAGCGACTGGCGAACCTCCTGCTCGATCAGCACCGCGATCATGATGACGCGGCCGCCGCCCAGCAGTGCCGGCGTGATGAAGAAGCCCAGCGACAGGACGAAGACGATGACGGCGCCGGCGAAGATGCCGTTCAGCGTCAGCGGCAGATAGATGCGCCAGAAGATCCGCCAGGTCGACGCCCCCAGCCCCTCGGCCGCGGCGACGATGGCGGGATCGAGCCGGCGCACGGCGCCATAGACCGGCAGCACCATGTAGGGCAGCAGCACATGCACCATGCCGATCAGCACGCCGGTGAAATTGTGCAGAAGCGGCAGCGGATCGTCGACGATGCCGGCATCGAGCAGCAGGCGGTTGAACACGCCGTTCCGCCCCAGCAGCACCATCCAGGCGTAGGTGCGCACCAGCACCGAGGTCCACAGCGGCAGCAGCACGAAGATGAAGCCGACCGTGGCCCAGAGCGGCGTCGTGGTCGCCATCAGGAAGCCCAGCGGATAGCCCAGCACCAGGCAGAAGAAGGTGACCAGCAGGGCGATCTCGAAGGTGGCCCAGAAGACCCGGAGATAGAGCCCCTCGCCCAGCGCCTTGGCGTACCACTCGAGGCTGCCGCCTTCGAGGCTGAAGCCCAGCATGCGCACGACGGGGAACAGGAAGAAGAAGAACAGCAGCGCGAGGGCGGGCAATGCCGGGAGGAAACTCTTTATCTTCATACGGACCGCGCGCGTCTCGCGCGCTCATGAGGCGCG
>JAUXST010000463.1 GCA_030679805.1 Reyranella sp.
AGAACGCTAGGCGGCGTTGGCCAGCGTGACGCCTTTTTCCTTGAAGAGTTGTTCCAGCTCGCCGGTCTCGAACATCTCGCGGACGATGTCGCAGCCGCCGATGAATTCACCCTTCACGTAGAGCTGGGGAATCGTCGGCCACTGGCTGAATTCCTTGATGCCTTCGCGTAGTTCCGGATCGACGAGGATGTTGATGCCGTGGAATTTCACGCCGAGCTGGCTCAGCGCATCGACGGTGGCGGCCGAGAAGCCGCACTGGGGGAACACCGGCGTGCCCTTCATGAACAGCAGGACGTCGTTCTTGCCAATCACGTCGCGGATGCGCTCGAAAACTTCGGGTTCGCTCATATCGATCTCCTGAGGGATCCTGTCAGGGCGCCCAGCCGGGCGCAGACTTGATGTAAATATAGGGCGGTCAGGGTCTTTGCGCCATGGTGGTAAGCTTCAAAGCGTGCAACACGCCGCCCATCCGGCCGCCCAATGCGCCATAGACCATCTGATGCTGCTGGATCTTCGATTTGCCGGCAAAAGCCGGGGCAATAACCGTAGCAGCATAGTGGTCTCCGTCGCCGGCCAGATCCTGGATCTCGACCTCGGCGCCGGGGATGCCGTCCTTGATCAGGCGGATGATGTCTTCGGCTTGCATCGGCATGGCGCTCTCTCCTGTCAGGCGGCGCTGTTCATATAGGTCGGCAGCCATGCCTCGTGAACCGCGCGCAGTTCGGCGAGGGGCAGGGCGAGGAGACCTTCGACGACCAGGCTGTCGCCGCCGGAATATCCCAGCAGCGTCGCCGGCACGCCTGCCGCCGCCGCCGCTGCCACGAGGGCATTGCCGTCGTCGATCGCGACCAGATACCGGCCCTGGTCCTCGCCATAGAGGTAGGCGTGCGGCGCCGCGGCACCGGCCGGTAGTTTCATCGTGGCCCCGGTGCCGCCGGCCAGGCACATCTCGGCCAGGCCCACCAGCAGCCCGCCATCGGAAAGGTCATGGCAGGCGGCAACGCGGCCACCAACGATCTCGCCGCGCACGAAGTCGCCGTTGCGGCGTTCGACGGCGAGATCGACCGGCGGCGGCGCGCCTTCTTCGCGGCCGCAAAGCTCGCGCAGGTAGAGGGATTGCCCGAGCCATCCCTCGGTCGCGCCGATCAGCACCAGGGCATGGCCTGCCGCGCGCAACCGCGAGCCCACCGCCTTGGCGATGTCGTCGATGACGCCGACGGCGCCGATCGTCGGTGTCGGCAGGATCGGCCGGCCCTCGGTCTCGTTGTAGAGTGAGACGTTGCCCGACACGACGGGGAAGTCGAGCACCCGGCAGGCCTCGGCCATGCCCATGATGGCGCCGGCGAACTGGCCCATGATCTCGGGCTTCTGCGGGTTGCCGAAATTCATGTTGTCGGTGACGGCAAGCGGCCGCGCGCCGGTTGCCGTGATGTTGCGCCATGCCTCGGCCACGGCCTGGCGACCGCCGGTCTCGGGATGGGCCTGGACATAGCGTGGCGTGCAGTCCGAGGTCATGGCGAGGCCCTTGTGGCTCGACGCCTTGGTACTTTGCGGCACACGCACGAGCGCAGCATCACCGTCCTGCGGGCGGATCGCCGTGTTGCCCATGATCAGGTGATCGTACTGGTGCCAGATCCACGCCTTGCTGGCGAGGTCGGGGCAGCCCATCAGCGCCAGCAGCGAGGCCTTGTAGTCCTCTGGCGCCGGAACCTCGGCGGCGTCCAGCACCGGCGGCAGCGGCGTCAGCGTCCATGGCCGCTCGTACATCGGCGCCTCCGTGACCAGCGGCGGGATCGGGATGTTGCCCACGATCTCGCCATGCCACGACAGCACCATGCGCTCGGTGTCGGTGAGATGGCCGATGACGGCGAAGTCGAGCTCCCACTTCTCGAAGATCTTGCGCGCCTCGTCCTCGCGGCCGGGCTTGAGCACGATCAGCATGCGCTCCTGGCTCTCCGACAGCATGAGCTCGTAGGGGGTCATGCCTGTCTCGCGCATCGGCACCTTGTCGAGCTCGACGACCAGGCCGAGGCCGCCCTTGGCCGCCATCTCGAACGACGAGGAGGTGAGGCCGGCCGCGCCCATGTCCTGGATGGCCACGATCGCGTCGGTCGCCATCAGTTCGAGGCAGGCCTCGAGCAGCAGCTTCTCGACGAACGGATCGCCGACCTGCACCGTCGGCCGCTTCTCCTCGCTGTCCTCGTTGAATTCGGTCGAGGCCATGGTGGCGCCGTGGATGCCGTCGCGGCCGGTCTTCGAGCCGACATAGACCATCGGATTGCCGACGCCCGCGGCGGCTGCATAAAAGATCTTGTTGGTCGGCGCGATGCCCACGGTCATGGCATTGACCAGGATGTTGCCGTTGTAGGCGGCGTGGAAATTGGTCTCGCCGCCCACGGTCGGGATGCCCATGCAGTTGCCGTAGCCGCCGATGCCTGCCACCACGCCCGACACGAGATGCCGGGTCTTGGGATGCGAGGGATCGCCGAAGCGCAGCGCATTGAGGTTCGCGACGGGGCGCGCGCCCATGGTGAACACGTCGCGCAGGATGCCGCCCACGCCCGTCGCCGCGCCCTGGTAGGGTTCAATGTAGGACGGGTGGTTGTGGCTCTCCATCTTGAAGATAGCGGCCTGGCCGTCGCCGATATCGATGACGCCGGCATTCTCGCCCGGCCCCTGGATGACCCACGGCGCGCTGGTCGGCAGCTTCTTCAGCCATACCTTCGAGGATTTGTAGGAGCAGTGCTCGCTCCACATCGCCGAGAAGATGCCGAGTTCCACCATGGTGGGCGTGCGACCCATGATCTTCAGCAGGCGTTCGTATTCGTCCGGCGCCAGTCCGTGCTCGGCCACGATCTGCGGGGTGATCGTGGGCTCGTTGGGCAGTTTGACCGGCGGGTTCTTCTCTTGGGCGATCGTCACGATGCGTCTCTCATGGGTGCGTCTCTCATGAAAGGGCCTCGACCATGCCCTCGAACAATCCCTTGCCGTCGGTGCCGCCGAACATCGGCTCCACCGCGTTCTCCGGATGGGGCATCAGGCCCAGCACCGTCTTGGTCTCGTTGAACACGCCCGCGATGTTGCTGCTCGAGCCGTTGGGGTTACCGCTGCCGTCGACCGCGCCCTCGGGCGAGCAGTAGCGGAAGGCGATCTGGCCGCGGTCCTCGAGTTTCTTCATCGTATCGGCGTCGGCGAAATAATTGCCCTCGGCATGGGCCACCGGAACCTTGATCACCTGGCCTGCCTGATAGCGGTTGGTGAACAGGCTCTGGCTGGTCTCGACCTTGAGATGCACGTCGGCGCACACGAACTTGAGGTGCGAATTGCGCATCAGCGTGCCCGGCAGCAGGCCCGCCTCGGTCACGATCTGGAAGCCGTTGCAGATGCCCAGCACCGGCACGCCCTGGGCGGCGCGCTTCTTGACCTCGGCCATCACCGGCGACTGCGCCGCCATCGCGCCGCAACGCAGGTAGTCGCCGTAGGAGAAGCCGCCCGGCACCACGATCAGGTCGACCTTCTCGAAGTCGCCGTCGCCGTGCCAGACCATCGTGGGCCTGCGGCCCGTCACCAGCTCGATCGCCTGCGCCACGTCGCCTTCGCGATTGGAGCCGGGGAAGACCAGTACTGCTGCTTTCATCGGTCCCCCTCACCCAGCCTTTCCCCCTCGCGGGGGAGAGGAGCATGAGTCGGATTCCTCTCCCCCGATTCGGCGCCTTCGCAGGCGCCTGAGGGGAGAGGTAAGGTGAGGGGGGGACCCAAGGTCTGCGCCATCAGCCCACCAGTTCGATCGAGTAGTTCTCGATCACCGTGTTGGCCAGCAGCTTCTTGCACATGTCCTCGAGCCGTGCCTTGGCCTTCGCCTTGTCGGTCTCGGCGAGCTCGAGCTCGATGTACTTGCCCTGGCGGACGTCGCCCACTTCGGGGAAGCCCAGTCGGTTGAGCGAATGTCCGATGGCCTTGCCCTGGGGGTCGAGCACGCCGTTCTTCAGCGTCACATGAACTCTGGCTTTCATCTCGCCTCTTATTGCAACGTGGTGGGGCCGCGCACGTCGCCCGGTCCCTGGTCGATGAGAATTCCGAGCCGCCGCGCCACCTCCTGGTAGGCTTCCTCGACCTTGCCGAGGTCGCGGCGGAACCGGTCCTTGTCCATCTTCTCGTTGGTGCGCAGATCCCACAGCCGGCACGAGTCGGGACTGATCTCGTCGGCAAGCACGATGCGCACCATGTCGTCCTCGTAGAGGCGGCCGAACTCGATCTTGAAATCGATCAGCTTGATGCCGCAGCCGAGGAACAGCCCGAACAGGAAGTCGTTGACGCGGAGCGTCAGCGCCACGATGTCGTCGAGGTCCTGCGGCGTCGCCCAGCCGAACGCCGTGATGTGCTCCTCGGTCACCATCGGATTGCCGAGCGCGTCGTTCTTGTGGAAGAACTCCATGATCGAGCGCGGCAGCTGGGTGCCTTCCTCGACGCCGAAGCGCTTGGCGAAGGAGCCGGCGGCGACGTTGCGCACCACGATCTCGAGCGGGATGATTTCGACCTGGCGGATCAGCTGCTCGCGCATGTTGAGCCGGCGGATGAAATGGGTCGGTACGCCGATCTCGCCGAGCTTGGTCATCAGGAACTCGGAGATACGGTTGTTGATCACCCCCTTGCCGGTGATCGTGCCCTTCTTCTGGTTGTTGAACGCGGAGGCGTCGTCCTTGAAATACTGGACGATCGTCCCGGGCTCGGGCCCCTCGAACAAGGTCTTGGCCTTGCCCTCGTAGATGCGGCGGCGGCGGGACATGCGTTACTCCTGCGCGGGCGATGCCGGTCGCCCGCCGATCGGCGGCAAGGTTGGCGGCCGGAATATGGCGGAAGTCCCATGCGCCGGTACTGGGGAAAAATCCATTGAAAAAGGTGACGCACCCGTCATATTGACGCTTCCTTTGGAGGTACTGCGATGGCCCAGCAGATCACGTACGACAAGGCCTACGACACTGTCGCGCGCGAGGACTTCCCGGCGATGCTGGAAGTACCACGGTATGGCCGCCGGACCGATGCCTTCGATGGCATCATTTCAGCCACCCACGACCATTTCTGGGACCCTTTCGACAAGAACTACATCGACTACGACCTGCCCTTCGACATGTCCCGGACGCCGATCATGCCCCTGGACACGATCGTCGAGCTCCGAAGCGCGGTGGCCGACCGCCTGGACGACGGCCAGAAGATCGGCCTCGCCAACGACGTTACCCATTGGTCGGCGTCCAACCTGTTGCATGGCGAGCAGGGCGCGCTCTCGCTCTCGGCCAGCCTGTGCCACATCCTCCTCGATCCCGGCGCCCAGGAATACGCCGCCAACCAGGCCCGCGAAGAGGCCCGTCATGTCGCGGGTTTCACCCGCTACATCGCCAAGCGCTGGGGCCCTCCGCTGCCGGTCGGCAAGACGATCTCCACCGTGCTCACCGATCTGGTGACGACGGAGGAGGTCTACAAGAAGATCGTCGGCATGCAGATGCTGATCGAAGGCATCGCCATGGGCTCGTTCGCGACGCTGAACGCCAAGACCAACGATCCCGTCCTGCGCCGGCTGGTGCAGCTCGTCATGAGCGACGAGGCGTTCCACCATCGCTTCGGCCGCATATGGGCGGCCAAGACGATCCGGCACCTCAGCGAGGACGAGCACAAGAAGGTCGAGGACTGGTCGGCGCAGCTCTTCCAGATGCTGCTGTTCAACCTGATCAACGCCGAGCAGAAGCAGGTCATCTACGCCAAGTACGGGCTCGACTGGCAGTGGGTGCGCGACGCCATGAAGGAGGTCTTCACCGACGAGGACCGCCGCGCCAACCTGAAGGAAAGCACCAACATCTTCCGCGTTCTGATCAAGACCCTGCTGCATGCCGGCATCATCACCTCGCGCACCGCGCCGCTCTATGCGGTGTGGGTCGACATGAAGGAGCTCGAGGCCGAGGGCGACGGCATCCCGGGCGACATCGTGGCCGACGAGATGCTGGTGGTGCTGCGCGAGATCAACGCCAAGCGCCGCCGCATCGGCAGCAAGGACGTGGCGGCGGCGTCATAGTCATGCGGACCGCGGGCCTCCAGGCCCGCTCATGAGCCTGAGGCGGGCCTGGAGACTAAGGCTTCCTCGCCAGCACGAAGGCCGTGAGGCCGGCCAGGCGGTTGTAGGGAAACAGCGGCAGTTCGGCGGCGCAGACCGCGCCCAGAACACCGTTGGTGAAGGCGCCGTGCCGCTTGAGGCTGCTGCGCGGCTCGCTCTCGCCGCGGCTGGCCAGCCGCACCGCCGCCGCCAGTGGAAACACGAACCCGAAATAATAGGCACCGCGCACGACCTCGAGGCCTGACCCGCTGAGCGCGGCCTCGATCTCGGGGAGGCGATAGCGCCTCTTGTGCTCGAGGAAGACATCGTGGCCGCTCCATAGGAAGGCGAAGGCCGGCACGGTCACCAGGAAATGCGCACCGGACGGCACTTTCGAGGCGTAGTGGCGCACGAGGCCGCGGTCGTCGTCGACATGCTCCAGCACGTCCATCATCAGCACGAGGTCGCAGTCGGTCGGGCCGGTGTCGCGGCGGAAACAGACCGGCTTGCCGGCGACGCTGTCGTCACGGTCGCGGGCATAGCCGGTATCGACGCAGAGCGCGCTTTCGGCCGATGTTTCGGCCAGCAGGTGGCGGGAGAAGAAGCCTGAGCCCGCGCCGACGTCGAGCAGGCGTTTGGGCTGCAGCCCGGTCACGAAGCGGCCGAGCGCCGCCGCCTTCGACCGGTAGTACCAGTGCCGTCCGATGTCGGCGCCGAGGATGTCCTCTTCCTTGAGATCCATCGCTTGCCGTCAGGCCTTGGGCGGCGCGTCGGCCCCGTCCTCGTAGACGCCCTCGACGATGTAGATCGGCCGTCCCTTGACCTCGAGGAACAGCCGCCCGAGGTACTCGCCGATGATGCCGAGCGAGAGGAGCTGGATGGCGCCCATCAGCAACACGGCGATCAGCAGAGAGGCGTAGCCCGGCGTGTCGATGCCCAGGATCAGCACGCGGGTTATGATGAAGATCGCGTAGAAGACGGCGATGGCCGCGATCACCACGCCGACATAGAACCAGGCGCGCAAGGGCGCGGTCGAGAAGCTCACCACGCCGTCCAGCGCGAAATTCCACAGCCGCCAGTAGTTGAACTTGGTGGTGCCTGCTGCGCGCTCCGGCCGTTCGTAGGCCACGCCGATCGAGTTGAAGCCGACCCAGGCGAACAGCCCCTTCATGAAGCGGTTGCGCTCGGGAAGCTGGCGCAGCACTTCGGCGGCGCGCCGGTCGACCAGGCGGAAGTCGCCGACGTTGGGCGGGATGCGCACCGGCGACATCAGATTGAACGCCCAATAGAACCAGCCGGCCGACATGCGCTTGGCGGTGGTGTCGGTAAGGCGCGCCGTGCGCACGCCGTAGACGATGTCGTAGCCCTCGCGCCAGCGCTCCATGAACGGCCCGATCAGGTCGGGCGGATCCTGCAGGTCGATATCCATCGGAATGAGAACATCGCCCTTGGCATGGTCGATGCCGGCGGTGAGGGCGGCCTCCTTGCCGAAGTTGCGCGA
Source organism: Reyranella sp. (assembly GCA_030679805.1). GTDB lineage: Bacteria > Pseudomonadota > Alphaproteobacteria > Reyranellales > Reyranellaceae > Reyranella. The sequence goes on from JAUXST010000463.1 coordinate 7,584, forward strand.
CAGGTTGACGATCCTGATATGGCGGTCTGCGGCACTTCGGGCGATCAGGCGGGAGAGAGTATCGTCCTGCGAGCCGTCGTTCACGAAAACGAGTTCGTAACGCAGGTGGTCGCGCTCCAGCATCGGCACGACGGTGTCGATGAAGAGGTCGATCGAGTCTTCCTCATCGAACACCGGGATCACCAGCGAGAGCAGCGGATTGGCCGGCCGCCGCGAGCGCTGCAAGGCGAGCTGGCGCTCCAGCGCGGCGCCGGCAAGTCGTGGGGTGGGGAGGGACGAGTCGGGCACGAACGATGGTTCCGTCAGCTTTGCCTCAGGTTACAGTCTCGACGGCGCCGTTCAGGTCCATGATTCCGAGTTCGACGATGAGCTGGGGTTGGCGCTTCTTCGCCTGGTCGCGGAAGGCGCGCAGCGCCTGGCTGAGCATCTCGGTCTCGTAGGCCTTGTCGGTCTTGATGCGGTCGCCGTAGGCGACGGCGGCGGCGCCGCAATCGCGATGCGTCATGCCGATCAGGCGCTTCACATTGTGAAGCTGCACGGAGATGTCGAGGTTGGCCTCCCAGGCTGCGCGCCATTCCTGGAAGGCCGGTGCCACCGCCGCGATCGGGCCACCGGCGATGTTGAACTGGCTGTACTTGTTCTGCCAGCCGCGGCTGGTCATGTACTTCCAGGCGTCGGTGGTGAAGCGCGGGTCGATGCATTTCATCAGCATCGCCTCGTAGCCGTCGTCGACGGCCAGCGCCGGCAGGGCAGTCGAAGCGACGGCGGCGCCGAGGCCGAGGCCCAAGACACCACGGCGGGAGAGCGCCTGTAGGCACCCGCAGCCGCGATGGTGGAGATGCTTGGTCATCGAAACGTCGCCTTTCCCTGCTGTGCCAGTCCGCCGTTGGGGTCGGCGATCCAGGTTGTCACCGAGCCGTCCGCTTCGCGGCGGGCCTGCACCGAGAAGGCAGGACCTGCAAATACCGGCGAGAGCGCCCGGAACTCGAAACTCTTGGCAACCTTATCCGGGTGAGTCCGGCGCGCCAACTCGATCTGCAGCATGCCCAGCAGCGGCCCGTGCACGATCAGCCCGGGATAGCCTTCCACGCCGGTGACATAGGGCTGGTCGTAATGGATGCGATGGCCGTTGAAGGTGAGCGCCGAGAAGCGGAACAGCAGCACGGGGTCGGGGACGATGGCCTTGGTCCAGCTGGCGTCGGTGGGTGCCGGTTTCGGCTCCTTGGACTTTTCCCCCGGCTTCGCCGCCTCGCGATAGACGATGTCGTGCTCCTCGACGAACGACGGGCCGTGCGGCCCCGATATCGTGTGCTGCACGGTGACGAACACCATGCTGCCGGTCGAGCCGGCCTTGGGCTCGACCGACTTGATGCGCGAGGTGCGCGCAATCGTGTCGCCGACACGCACCGGTTCGCCGTCGAAGCTGAACCGGCTGGCGGCCCACATGCGCCGGGGCAGCGGCACCGGCGGCAGGAAATCGCCGCGCTGGGCATGACCGTCCGCCTCGATCCTGGACTGCGGGACGGCGTCGAGGAAATAAAGCCAGTGCCAGAGCGGCGGCAGGGGATCGCCGTTTCGCGGCTCGGGGTCGCTCGCGTCGAAGGTGGCGGCCAGCGCCCGCACCGGGAAGGGGGCCGCGAGATCCTCCATGGTCTGGGTCCGGCCGACCCAGTCTTTCAGTTTTTCCAGCGACATGTCCTGGTTTCCTCCGCAGGGCGCGGGACTTTGACACTGCCAAGGCGGGGTGGAAAGACCGCGTCGGCGTCGCTATATACCGGCGCGACGAGCCCAACCCGGAGCGGCCATGACCAGTTTCGACGAGCGCGAGAAAGCCTTCGAGAAGAAGTTCGAAAAGGACCAGGAAATCCAATTCAAGGTCACTGCCCGGCGGAACAAGCTTCTCGGGCTGTGGGCCGCTGGCGTGATGGGCAAGAGCGGCGCGGACGCCGAGGCATACGCCAAGGACGTCGTCATGTCGGATTTCGAGAAGCCGGGTGATTCCGACGTCATGGAAAAGCTGGTCAAGGACCTCGCCGCGGCCGGCAAGCCGACTGAGGAGCATATCATCCGCAAGCAGGCCGAGCGGCTGGTCGAGGAAGCCAAGAAGCAGGTCATGACGGAGACGCACTAGCGTCTCCGCGCTGCGTTCCCGACTGCGCGTCAGCCGCAGCCGCGCCGGAAGATCGTGTCGACGTGCTTGGTATGATAGCCCATGTCGAACGGGGCGGGTATTCCGTCGCCCTTTATTTCTTGGCGAGTGTGCCGGCGAGGCCTGTGTAGGTTTCGGGACGAAGTTTCCTGAGCCGTGCCTTCATCTCCGGGCTGATATCGAGGCCGTCGATGAAGACGGCGAGATCTTCCAGCAAGACCTCCTTGCCGCGCGTGAGGGCTTTCAGTTTCTCATACGGCATCTCGACGTTGGCGACGCGGAGGACCGTCTGTATCGCTTCGGCGAGGACCTCCGGATGCGCCTCGAGCGCATCGCGAAGTGCCGGTTCATTCACGCTTATCTTGCCGAATCCGCGCATGAGCGCGTGATAGCCGATCAGCGAATGCCCGAATGCGGTGCCAAAAGTGCGCGCCACGGTGGAGTCCGAGAGATCGCGCTGCAGGCGTGAAACCGGCATCTTTCTCGAGAGATGTTCGAAAAGCGCATTGGCGACGCCGAAATTTCCTTCGGCATTCTCGAAATCTATCGGATTCACCTTGTGTGGCATGGCCGATGAGCCGATCTCGCCTTCTTTCGGCTTTTGCGTGACCCATCCGTCCGAGATGTACCGCCACATGTCCTGCGACAGATCGAGGAGGATTGTATTGATGCGGCGGAGATTGTCGAACATCTCCGCATAGGTGTCATGTGGCTCTATCTGGGTAGTTACCTCATTCAACGCGAGGCGGACGAGACGTTCCTTGTTCGCGCCATCTGCATTCAGGCCCTCAGCAAAAGTGTGCGCAAAAGCAAGCCAATCGATTTGCGGAAGGGCAACCATCTGGGCGTTGTAGTTGCCGGACGGCCCACCCCACTTCATGAGGACAGAGCGGCTCTTTAGGGGCGTGATTTGCCTTTCGAGACGCGTCGCGAAGACGTTCATCTCCTTGCCGAAAGTCGTGGGAGTCGCACTCTGGCCATGGGTGCGTGCGAGCATGGCGGTGTCCGCATGCGCCCTGGCAAGATCGGTGATCGCGCTCTCCACCTTCTGGAGTGCGGGCAGCATGACTCCTTCGAGCGCTCCGCGAAGGGCAAGCGCGTGAGCGCTGCTGTTCACATCCTCCGAGGTGAGGGCGAAGTGCACCCACTCGAGCACGTCGGCGAGGCTCGTGTTCTTGAGCTTGAGCTTGATGAAATATTCGACGGCCTTCACATCGTGATTTGTCGCAGGAATGTCGCCGTGGCCCTCACGCTCGATCTTTCTGACGAGCTGTGCCTCTTCGACGGAGATATCTGGCAGCGCCCGCAGCATCGCTGTTTCGTCGGCTGCAAGCGGGCGCATCCCGACACCCGTCGTCTGGGAAAGTGCGGCAAGATACTCACACTCAACGGTAAGGCGCATTTTTATGAGCGCATATTCGCTGAAATAGTCCGCAAGTGCTTCGGTGGTCGCGCGATAGCGGCCATCGACGGGACTTATGGCGGTGAGCGATTCGAGATGCATCATGGCTGACTATTGCTGCGGCAGCGGCCTTCGGGGGCCCAGATGGTGGCCATTCGGGACCGCAGATAGCGGAGAATCATGTTGGGGCTTTTAGCCCCGAAATGCGACCGACGCCATGTTAAGAAGTGTCCCACCATGATGACCCCGCTTGCGGCCTGTTCCCGCGCCACCCTGTCTGCCGTCAAAGGCGTGCTGACCGACATCGACGAAACCGTGTCCACCGAAGGCCGCCTCACCGCCGACGCCTATGGCGCACTGGAGGCGCTGAAGAAGGCCGGCCTCCTGGTGGTTCCGGTCACCGGCCGGCCGGCCGGCTGGTGCGACCATATCGCCCGCTTCTGGCCGGTCGATGCCGTGGTGGGCGAGAACGGCGCCTTCTGGATGTGGCACGACCGGTCCGAGGGAAAGCTCCGGACACGCTTCATCCAGTCCGAGGCCGAGCGGATGGAAGGCTGCCGCCGGCTGGACCTGATCCGCACCCAGGTGCTGCGCGAGGTCCCCGGCGCGGGCATCGCCTCGGACCAGCCCTATCGCGTGGCTGATCTCGCCGTCGATTTCCGCGAGGACGTGCCGCCGCTGGCGCCGGCCGACATCCAGCGCATCGTGGCGATTTTCGAGCGCCAGGGCGCGCATGCCAAGGTGAGTTCGATCCACGTCAACGGCTGGTTCGGCGACTACGACAAGCTCACGACCAGCCGGCTGATGATGCGCGAGCTGTTCGGCGTCGATCTCGACGCCGGGTGCCAGCACTACGTGTTCGCCGGCGACTCGCCCAACGATTCACCGATGTTCGGCTACTTCCCCAATGCCGTCGGCATGGCCAACGTCGGCGATTTCATGGGCCGCCTGGAACACCATCCGCGCTGGGTGACGGCGGCGCGTTCCGGCGCCGGCTTCGTCGAGCTGGCCCGCGCCCTCCTGGATGCCCGGCGATAGCTCGACCTAGAGCGACCTTCGCCACTCATTGGGCAAGCCGACCCAGGCGCATCGACCGTCGTTCGAAACGGTGGCGGACGGTGCTCCCAGGGGATTGTCGGCAAAGCAGCCACCGGCAATCCCGGTATGCCCGGGCAGGGCGGCGGCCTTCCAGAAAAGCGTCGATCCGCAATTCCTGCAGAACCATCTCTGCTGAGGGTTGGATCCGCCAACTTCGTAGACGCTGACGTCGGTCGGCCTGTTTCCGACTTGGCTGTCGGCGAAGTAGGTCGACCAACCGAACGCGCTTCCGGTTCGCTTCTTGCAGTTGCGGCAGTGGCATATGGCGTTGAACGCCGGCTCGCCGTCGACGTCGATCGTGCATTTGCCGCAGCAGCAGGCAGCCCTACGAGTCATGCGTCGTCTCCGGAAGCGGTTCCATGCACAGTCAGCGCTGCGTCGGGCCGACCAGCAGCGAGCCGTAGTAGGTGACGCTGTCGGCCTGGCTCCAGACACCCATGGGACCGGCCTGGGGCAAGGTCCGGTCGGTGGCGCTGAACAGGGACATGCCGTCCAGCATGACCTCGAAGCGGTCGGCGACGGCGATCACCCGGAGCGAATGCCATTTGCCGCTCTCGACCGGGGCCTCCTTGCCGCCGATCCCCCGTCGCTTGCCCTTTTCCATGCGGTAGAGCCGCACCGAGTTGTCGAGCGCGCTCGCTCGGACGACGTAATAGTCGTTGGCGCTCTGGGCCCGGAAGATGAAGCCGGCGACGCGCTCGCGCACGCCCGACACCGGCTTGAAGCGCAGCGTGGCGTCGAGGTCGCGCAACACCGCCTGCTCGTTGATGCAGAGAGGGAAGCGCGAGTCGGTGGGGTCGGCGGCGGTCTCGGTCAGCACCCAGCCGCTCGGGCCGTCGGCGTCGGCCAGCGCCTGCCAGGAGGCCGGGCGGCCGATCCCGGTCATGCCCTGGGTGCAGGCGACGCGGCCGTCCGGCGTGGTCAGGGGGACCAGCAGCTGGGCCGATGCGGAGGACGAGACGAGGACGGAAACCGCGAGAAGCGGGATGATGAGCAGGGAACGCATGCCACATCCTAGCAAACTCAACCGCGCTTGACCGCCGACGCTTGACCACTGGTGTCGGAGGGAGGAGTTTACGCCCCGGCCGGATTTCGGGCGACAGTCGAAGGGGGAATTCCATGCGTCTATGCACCATTCAGAGCGGCGGCAAGGCCGTGGTCGGCGTCAAGACGGGCGACGGCAAGATCGTCGATCTCAGCAAGCAGATGCCACGCGGACCGAAGTCCGTGGTCGAGATCCTGGCCGGCGGCAAGGCGGTCCAGGCGGCCGTGGCCAAGGCCTGCGCCAAGCCCAAGGCCGGCGCCACTGTTTCGGAGAAATCGGCGAAGTACCTGCCGCCGATCCCCAATCCCGGCAAGATCCTGTGCATCGGCCTCAACTACCGTAAGCACGCCGAGGAGACCGGCAACCCGATCCCGCCCTATCCTGTCGTGTTCACCCGCTTCACCAACACGCTGACCCCGCACAACGGCAAGATGCCGCTGCCGAGCCACAGCAAGCAGCTCGACTGGGAAGCCGAGCTCACCATCGTCATCGGCAAGAAGTGCCGCAACGTTCCCAAGGAGAAGGCCCTGTCGGTGATTGCCGGCTACGCCTGCTTCAACGACGGCTCGCTCCGCGACTGGCAGTTCAAGGGCAGTCAGTGGACGCTGGGCAAGAATTTCGACGGCACCGGCGGCTTCGGCCCGGACATCGTCACGGCCGACGAACTGCCCAAGGGTGGCGCGCCTCTGCGGATCATGACCCGCGTCAACGGCGAGGTCATGCAGGACAGCAACACCGACGACCTGATCTTCGACGTGCCGACCCTGGTGCACGAGCTCACCAAGGTCATGACCCTCGAGCCGGGCGACATCATCATCACCGGCACCCCGTCGGGCGTGGCCGCGGGGCGCAAGCCGCCGAACTGGCTGAAGGTGGGTGATGTCTGCGAGGTCGAGATCGAGAAGATCGGCGTGCTGCGCAACGTCGTCGTGAAGGGCGCCTAGAGGATCGGACTGGGAGGCAGGCGCGCGTCGCCGGCCTCTCCGGTCATCTTGCCGACGGATCGCATGCCCGGACGTCCGCTCATCATGGTGTCTTTCCGGCTCGACGTTGAGCAGGAAGCGCCGTTCAGCGAATTCTACAATCACCGGCACATTCCGGACCTGATGCGCGCTGTGCCCGGGATCACGGCGGCCTGGCGCTACCAGGAACATCACGTCGCCGGATCGCTGAAGTACTACCGCAAGCAGTTCCTCACTCTCTTCGAATGCGAAACCCGGCCGGACGCCGAGCGGGCGCTTGAAGCGATCGCGGCCTGGCCGGCGCCCGAGTTGCAGAGCTGGCAAGCGCGCGCGATGCACGATGTCGAGCCACCCCGCCTATACCTCGAGCGCTGGGCCCATCCGCGGAAGCCGGTGGACGGCAACTTCGCCGGCCGCCCCTTTTTCATGGTGAGCGTCGAACTGGCCGCCGGCCGGGAACAGCAGTTCAACGACTGGTACGAACAGGATTACCTGCCCAAGAACGTGGCCGATGTCCCGTCATGGTCGGCATGCCGGCGCTATAGCAGCGTCGGGCGCCAGCCCGCGCGGCATCACGCGATCTACGAGGCCGCCGACCTGGCCGGCCTTGACGCGAGCCTCGAGGCGATGCGCGCGCCCTTCCGGCTGGTGGAGAACATGGCGTGGAAGCAGTGGGACCAGGGCGACCGTCCGGCGATCACCTGGGAAGACGCCGCCACCTTCAAGTCGATCTTCCGCACGCCCTGACGGCGGGCCTTCTCTCGGCGTCCGTCAGGCGGGCGTGCGGCGGGGCACGTGATCCAGTCCGCCCAGCATCAGGCGCGTCGCGAATTCCGTCGCGCCGGCGGGATCGACCGGATCGCGCGCCACCATGACCACCGAGACTTCGAAGGCGACACCGGCCAGCGACGCCGCGAGATAGGAGACGTCGACGTTGGGCAGCACGCCCCGGGCGATGGCGGCGCGGATGTCCTCGTTCAGCGCCAGTGCCAGCGCCCGCACGTCGGGCTTGTCGAGCAGCGTGCGGATGGCGGTGAAATTCTTCTGTGCCATGGCCAGCAGTTCGGGGTCCTCGACGATGAAGTCGAAATAGACCGCGTAGTGCTTGCGGAAGAATTCCTCGGCACTGCGCGCCTGGCCGCGGCCCTGGCGATGGCGCTTCAGCAGCTCGCCCGTCAGTTCGCCGACCACGGCCTCGAAGATCTCGTCCTTGTCCTTGAAGTAGTTGTAGAAGGTGCCTGAGGCGAGGTCGGTGCGGCGCACGATGTCGCGCACACTGGCCGCACCTGCGCCCATTTCGGCGAACACCGCGCGCGCGGCCTTCAGGAGCGCGGTGCGGTTCTCCGCCTTGTTCTGCTCGCGCCGGCCCGAGCGCTCGCCGTGCAGGTCGGTGGAAGCGGGGGCGTCGTCGTTCATGCGCTGCGTTCCTGTTTCATCTGCCGGGCTTTCATCGTCCGAGCTGGGCCAGTTCGTGACGCAGCCCCGCGACCATCTCGTCCATCGCCCGCGCGCCGGCCTGCAGGGCGCCGCGCATGCCGACGAAGCCGTGGATCAGCGAGTCGAACTCGCGGTAGACCGTCTTCACGCCGGCCGCCGTCAGCCTGTCGGCGTAGGCCTTGCCCTCATCGCGCAACGGATCGAAGCCCGCCGTGCAGACCAGCGCCGGGGCCATGCCGGCAAGGTCGTCGGCCCGCAGCGGCGAGACGCGCGGGTCGGCAACCTCCTCGAGGTTGTTGAGGTAATGGCCGCGCGACCATTCCACTTCGGCCCGGGTGAGCATGAAGCCCTCGCCGCAGGATTTGTAGGAGCCGCTGTCGAGGCCGAGGTCGGTGGCGGGATAGAACAGCCATTGCAGACAGGGTGGGCGGGCGTCGCCGCGGACCAGTCGGGCCAATGCGGTCGCGATCGTGGCGCCCGCCGAATCGCCCGCCACGACGATGCGCGCCGGATCGATGCCGAGGCTCACGGCGCCGGCCGACAACCAGCGGAAAGCGGCGACGGCATCGTCGATGGCCGCCGGGAACTTGTGCTCCGGCGCCAGTCGATAGTCGACGGCGACCACGGCGCAGCCGGTTCGGGCGCAGATGTAGCGGCAGATCAGATCGTAGGCCTCGAGGCTGCCCGTTACCCAGCCGCCGCCATGAAAGTAGAGGATGGCCGGCAACAGCCGTGCCACCGTGCCGGCGGGTCGATAGAGCCTGACGCGCAGCCGTCCACCCGGTCCGCCGATGGTGCGATCGACGATCTCGCCGACCGGCGCGGCGCGACCGCTCAGGAGGGGCAGGTAGGCGTCCATGTCGGCGCGAGCGTCGGCCACGCTCAGGCGGTGCACCGGCGGCTGGCCGCTGCGCGCCAGCAGCTTCAGGAACCATTGGGTGCGGCCGTCGAGCGTGCGGCCGTCGACCGTCACCGGCGGGCCGGCCAGGATGTTGACCCAGGAGATCGGCATGCGCAGCGCCAGGTTGGCGGCCTTGCCCTGCAGCTCGCGGACGATCTCCTTCATCGGCATGATCCCGTTCCTAGCATTCCCGCCCACCGTTGTGGAGCCCGCGCCGGCTGGCTAGCGTGCTGCCCATGACGGCAAAGGCTGCCCACGATCCTACCCGCAATCCTTACGACGACGCGCTCCGGCGCGAGGTCCTGCGCAGCGAGCTGCAACGCATGCGCGCCCTGGCTATCGTCCTGGCGGCTCTGCTGGCATTGACCCTGATCGCCGCCAACCTGCTGACCGACCTGAACCAGCGCATGTTCCGGGGCGGGATCGCGGGGTGGCTGCCGCTCGCCGGTATCGGCCCGTTCCTGCTCTATGAACTGGCGGCCATGACGGCCCTTCGCTGGCGCATGGCCAAGGACAAGGACTTTCCGCGGCCCGCCCGCTTCGCCAATGCGCTGATCGAGACCAGCCTGCCCGGCGTCATCATCGCGGCGCTGGCCCTCCATATGGACCCGCAGCTCGTGTTCGGTTTCTGGCCGCCGCTGCTCTATTTCATCTTCATCCTGCTCTCGACGCTCAGGCTCGACTTCTGGCTGTCGCTGTGGACCGGCGCCGTCGCGGCGGTCCAGCAGATGATCCTCGTCCTCTGGCTGCTGCCGATCACGCCCTGGGGCAACGTCCCGGACGAAACCCTGATCTACCATTTGAGCCGCAGCATCGTGTTGCTGATGGCGGGCGTGGTCGCCGGTGTCGTCGCCGGCAGCCTGCGCCGCCAGTTCGACGATTCGGTGGCGGCGGCGGCGGCGCGCGACCGCGTCACCAACCTGTTCGGCCAGCATGTCTCGCCCGCCGTGGTCGACCGCCTGCTCGCCACCTCGTCGGAGCCGCCGAGCGAGATGCGTACCGTGTGCGTGCTGGTCCTCGACATTCGTGGCTTCACCGCGATGACCCGCACGCGGCCGGCCGGCGAGACGGTGGCGCTGCTCAACGACTTCTTTGCCGAGATGATCGACGTCGTCGACCGGCACAACGGCATCATCAACAAGTTCCTTGGCGACGGCTTCCTGGCGCTGTTCGGCGCGCCGCTCGACGATCCGGCCGCGGCGCGCAACGCGCTGGCGGCGGCGCGCGGCATGCTGGACGCGGTCGATGCCTGGAACATCGCCAGACCCCGGCAGGCGCTACGCGTCGGCATCGGCATCCATATCGGCGAGGCGGTGACCGGCACCGTGGGCTCGCCGCGGCGCAAGGAATATACGGCGATCGGCGACACGGTGAACCTCGCCGCGCGCCTGGAACAGCTCACCAAGGAGACCGGTTCACGCCTGCTCGTCTCCGATTCCGTCTATGCCGATGTCGAGACCGGCGGCGCGATCGATCTCGGTCCGATGGCGATCCGCGGCTACGACGAAACGGTGCGTGTATGGCGGCTGGCATGATCTGGTACTTCGCCTACGGCTCCAACATGGATGCCGCGCGCCTGTTCGAGGAGCGGCTGAAGCCTCGAGGCGTCGCGGCCGGCGAACGCGTCGGTGGCCGGCTCATGGGCTGGCGCCTCGCCTTCGACAAACAGGTCACGCGGCCCGATGCGCCGCCGGGTGCGGGTGCCGGCAACATCGTCCCGGCTGCGGGCGAGGTCGTGTACGGCACGCTGAACGCACTGCCATCCAAGGGCCTGGAGGTTCTCGACGTCTACGAGGGCGTGGCCGGCGGTCACTATGAGCGGCGCCGGATGCCGGTGGTCCGCCTGGACAACGGCGAGACGGTCGAGGCGATCACCTATGTCGCCTTGAAGGTGGGCGCGGGGCTCAAGCCCACGCGTGCCTATCTCGGCTGCCTGCTCGCCGGCCGCGACCTGTTGCCGGCCGACTACTGGGAACGCCTGCGCGCGACACCGACGCTCGACTAAAGGCCAGCCCTAGCCACCCAGCAGGTGGCGACGCACGTAGCCCTTGAGGTCTTCCATCGATTGCCGGGCGGCGGCGTCGTTCGGTCCGCCGCTGGTGCCGAGGGTCTTGCAGACCGCCAGCGCCTTCGCCAGGGCGCCCTGGATCGGCCGGCCGTCGGTGCCGATGGTCATGACGCCGCTTGCGCGCTCGACCCAGGAGCGGTCGGCCTGCTGCTGAAACACGCACTTGGCGTAGTTCTCGCCCCTCGGATCGAAATAGGCCCGGCCGCCGTCGAAGCCATGCATGGCGTTGGGGAACACCGTCACCTCGACGCGCGCGCCGGCCGTGCGCAACGCCTCGCCGTAGGTCTGGCAGGGCTCGAAGCCGACATAGGTGTCGGCGCCGCCCAGCAGCATGTAGATCGGCGCGCCGGTGGTCTGCGGCCGGTAGTACTGCGCGCTGCAGGACGGATAGAACGGCACATGCAGCGCATAGCGCAGGCCGGCGGGAACGCCGGCGGCCACGACCTGCTGTTCGTGCGCCGCCATCAGGCTCGAGGTGCCTCCCTTGGAGAAGCCGGTGATACCGATCCTGGCGCGGTCGATGCGGCCGTTGGCGCCCAGCGCCTTGAGCGCCATCAGCGCATCGAGGTTGAAGTCCTGGCCGGTGACGGCGGACTGGTCCTGCACCGTCGAACTCACGCCGCGCGGCCTGAAGGAATCGATCACTACGGCCGCCACGCCCATGGCCACGATCTCGCGAGCGAAGCGGCCTTCGCGGCTGTCGCTGACGCCGCCGCTGCCGTGATGGATCACCAGCGCCGGCACGGGGCCGGCTGCTGCTGGCCAGTAGATCTCGGCCGTCACCTGGACCGGCCGGCCCTTCTGGCGGCTTTCGAAGGAGATGGTCTCGCGTTGCTGCGCCTGGGCGGCGCCGGCGGTCGCCAGCAGAAGCCCGAGGGCCAGCAGGCAAGGGCGATCGAACATCGGGAGGCTCCTAGAATGCGCGCCTGAAGTGATGCTCTACCAGGCAACCGGCGCTGCCGATCGTCAGGACCATGCAGACGAGGAGCATCGCCAGCTTGAGCTGGGTGGCGAGGCTCGCGACACCAATCCACGTAGCGGATAGCTCGCCTTCGCCTTTCGCATTCAGCCGCGCGAGTTGTCCAAGTTGCACGATATTTTCCGTCCAGTCGGCGGCGACGAGCACGGCGACAGGCGCGAGCAGCCATAACGGATTGACCGACCATCCCAAGGTCGACCAGGCGAGGAGAAGAGCTGCCGCGAACGTCGCGCCATAGACGACCGGAAACGCCAGGTCGATCTTGAGCATATGGCGCTCGCTTGCCACGCCTTCCGCAAGGAGCGCCCAAAAGGCCTTTGCTTCCTCGGCGGAGTAGCCCTTCGGGCGCTGATTGAGCGGCGTCCCGCCCCAATGGAGCGGTCCCGGCCCCGAGACTCGACGTTGAACCGCCTTGTGCTCGGGCAAGCAACTGAAGACCGCGACGCCAGCCAGCAATGCCGCCGTGGGAATAATGAAGACCAGAAAAGCCTTCAGCAGCACGGTCGACGCCGGCGCATCAGGCCGCGACTTTCGCCTTCGTCTTGGCCTTCTTCATGCGTTCGCCGGGCATCGTGCGGGAGGTGTCGATCTCCGGCACGTCGGCTTCGTTCCAGAAGTTGAGCTCGATCATCACG
>JAUXST010000138.1 GCA_030679805.1 Reyranella sp.
GCTTTTCGCCCTCGCGGCGCAGCAGCGCCAACTCCTCGACCCGGCCATGCATAGGCAGGTGCTGACGCTCGACGATGCGCGCCACCTGCTCGGCCTCGGCAGCGCGGGCGAACAGGCCAAGCGTGATGTGCGGTTGGAAAGGTTCGGCCGCCCCTGCCCCCAACATTGGCGTGGGATCGAGCGTCTCGTGCAATTCGGTCAATTCCGCGGCGCCGTCGAATGGTTCTGCAAAGAGGTAGAGATCGTGCCGCGCAATGCGCTTGATCATGAACCAAAATGGCCGGCGATCGATCGCCTCGAAGGCGGCGCGTAGCGTTGCCTCATGCTCCAGCGGAGCGCCGAACACCAGCGTGAAGTGCGGACCGATCAGGTCCGCTTGCGTCGGGTGATACTGCGCCCGCAGCCGGCGCAGCGCGGTGTCGTCGGCCTCCGCCAGAACCGGCCAGGCGACGACATAGAGCATCTCAGCTGTAGCTCTTGGCCATGCCGAGCGCCGGATCCATCACCGCGCCGTAGGGCGGGAACGGATAGCGCAGCCCGTTCTTGCCGAGATGGCCCATGCCCTCGATGGCGCGCAGGAATTCGTCCGGCGGACAGGCCATCAGCAATTCATCGTCGGCCACGCCACCATAGCGCCGTTCGGCGAAACACGGCAGCGACAGCGAGGTCTGCCGTGTCGCCAGCGCCCTGCCCCACGAATCGGCGCAGGCGCTTTCGCCGGTGACGGTGAAGTCGTAACGACGGTACCGGTGATACTGCAGGCCGTTGATGAAATAGATCATCTGTCCGGGCGTGCCGTAGAACATGCAGATGTCGGGCGGATCGAGCCGCGCCGAGCGCAGCGGCGCGACGACCAGGCCGTTGTACTTGCCATCCGGCACGCGCGGCATCTGCGCCTGGTGCGCCGCCGAGGCCTCCTTGTTGCCGAACCAGACACCGTTCATGTGATCGCCCGAGAGAAAGCCCTCGCCGGGATGATTGAGTCCGACCACGCCACCGCAGTTGCCGCCGCGGGTGTTGTCGACGGTGATGCCGAGGGTGAAGCCGTACCAGCGAGACTGCGTCACCATCTGGCACATGGTGAACTTGAAACCCTCGGTCGGCTTGCGCACGCCCTGGATCTTCTCCATGTCCTTCGGATCCTCGAACAGGCGCATGCCGATCGGATTGGTGCGGATACGCAGCAGCTCGATCAGCTTGGCGCTGGCCTCGGCCAGCATGGCGCCGGTGATCTTCTCCGGCGGAGTCCACGGCGCGGTCTTGTAGCCCGGCGGCAGGGTCTGGACGTTCATTGTTTCCTCCGTGTCTGGCTAGGTGAGGTTGAGCCCACCATCGGCGATGACGATCTCTCCGGTAACGTAGTCGTTGGCGACGAGGGCGGCCACCAGATCGGCGATATCCTCCGGTTTCGCAGGTCGCTTCATCGGCGATTTCGTGTTCCACAGCTCGGTCGCCTCGGGCCAATCCGCCCCCATCGGCGTCTCGACCAGACCTGGCGCCACACAATTGACCCGGATCACAGGGCCGAGCGTCAGCGCCAGCAGGCGCGTGGTGTGGTGAAGGGCGGCCTTGGCCGCGGCATAGGGAATGGATGCTCCCTTGGGCCGCACAGCGGCATGGGTGCCGATATTGACGATGCTGGCTGGCCGTCCGGACTCTGCGGATTTGCGCAGGGCCTGCTCGGCCTCCGCGATCAGCATCCAGGGTGCGATCAGGTTCACGTCCATCATGCGCCGCCATACGCCAGGTGTCGCGGCCTTGAGATCGGGGTGCGGGATGCGGATCGATTCACCGGCGTTGTTCACCAGCACATCGAGGCGGCCGTAATGGGCGACGACCGCCCGCACCAGTTCACCCGCATGCGCAACATCGGCAAGGTCGGCCTGGTGATAGCTGGCACCGGGCAGCTCGGCCGCCATCGCCTTTCCAACGTCCGCCGACCGGCGGCCGTGCAGGGCCACGCGATAACCGTCGCGCGCGAGACGACGCGCTATGGCGGCGCCGATGCCCGAGGTTGAGCCGGTGACGAGGGCGACACGTTCAGACACAGGACTTCAAGGCCTCCAGGGTTTCGTCGGGCCGCTCGACCATCATGAAGTGCCCGCAGTTGGGAATCACGACCGCCCGCGATCCGGCGATGGCGGCGGCCAGCGGCTTGGCCTTGGCGGCAGGCGTCATCAGGTCACCATCACCCAGCACAAGGACGGTCGGGCACTTAACGTCGGGTGCGCGGGCGAGCGCGTCCTTGTAGACATTGCAGGCGGCGAGATCGGTGTGGATGACGCCGGACTTGTTGCCCGACAGCACCGCCAGCGACTCAGCGCGCAGCCACAGGCCGGGTGAGACCATGCCGCCCTTGTGCAGCGCATTGCCCATCCCCCAGAAGGTCATCAACTCCTGGACCTTCAGCGTGTCGGCCTTCGCGGATTCCAGCATCTCCGGGTGCACCGGCATTTCGGTCGCCACGCCGCAGAGTCCGAGGGCACGAACCTTGTCCGGATAGCGTCCCGCCACATCCAAAGCCACCAGCGCGCCCATCGAATGGCCGACCAGCGCCGCGCTCCTCAGTCCCGCAGCCTCGATCAGCTTCGCGGTCCAGTCCGCAAGTGCAGCAATGCTGGACAAGGCCGGCCCTTCGGACCTGCCGTGGCCGGGGAAGTCGACGGCCAGCACGGAACGGTCATGGTGGGCAAAGAAGCGCGTCTGCAGACGCCAAGCCGTGCGGTCGAAGCCGGCGCCATGAAGAAAGATCACCACGGGCTTCGCCGGATCGAAAGGGGCGCCGCCTGTCGTCGCAAAGACGGCGCGGCCGTCGACGTTGATCCGCATGTCCTAACCCTTTTGCGATGCGCGCAGCGCCTGGCCGAGATCGTCGAGGATGTCCTCGGGATCCTCCAGGCCCACCGACAGGCGGATCATGCCCTCGCCGATGCCAGCCGAGGCGAGGCCCGCAGCATCGAGCTGGGCATGCGTCGTCGAGGCGGGATGGATCACCAGCGACTTGGCATCGCCCACGTTGGCAAGGTGCGAGAAGAGTTTTAGGCGCTCGATGAAGCGGCGGCCCGCCTCGCGGCCGCCCTTGATGTCGAAGCTGAAGATCGAGCCCGCGCCCTTGGGCAGGAGCTTCTGCGCCAGCGCATGGTCGGGATGTTCCGGCAGTTCCGGCGAGGCGATGCGCTCGACGGCGGCGTTGGCTTTCAGGAAGGCGATAACCTTGCGCGCGTTCTCGCCATGGCGGGCGATGCGCAGCGGCAGGGTCTCCAGCCCTTGCAGCAGATAGAACGCCGTTTGCGGCGCCATGCAGCAGCCGAAGTCGCGCACGCCCTCGGTGCGGGCGCGCATGACGAAGGCGTGCGGGCCGAACTCCTCGGCGAAGTCGATGCCGTGATAGCCGGCGTAAGGCTCGGTCAGTGTCGGGAACTTGCCCGAGGCCTCCCAGTCGAAGCGGCCGGACTCCACGATCACGCCGCCGATCGCCACGCCATGGCCGCCGATGAACTTGGTGGCGGAATGGAAGACGATGTCGGCGCCGAGCGTGAGCGGCCGGCACAGCACCGGCGAGGCAAAAGTATTGTCGATCATCAGCGGTATATTCGCCGTGTGGGCGATGGCCGAGATCGCCGGAATGTCCAGCACCTCGCCGCCGGGATTGCCTATGGTCTCGCCCAGCACCAGCCGCGTGTTCGGCTGGATGGCCTTGGCGAAGCCCGCGTGGTCGCGCGGATTGACGAACGTCGTGGTGATGCCGAAGCGCGGCAGGGTGAGCGCCAGCATGTTGCGCGTGCCGCCATAAAGCGAGGTCGAGGCCACGATATGGCTGCCCGCGTCCATCAGCGTGGCGATGGCGATGTGAAGGGCCGCCTGCCCGCTCGACGTGGCCAGTGCGCCCGAGCCTTCCTCGAGGGCGGCCACCCGCTCCTCGAATACGGCGACGGTGGGATTGGAGATGCGGCTGTAGATGTGGCCGCCGACCTCGAGGTTGAACAGGCTGGCGGCATGATCGACGTCGCGGAAGACGAATGACGTCGTCTGATAGATCGGCACCGCCCTCGCCCCTGTGACCGGGTCGGGATGCTGGCCGGCATGCAGCGCCAGCGTGTCGGGCTTCAGGAACTTGGCTTCGGCCACTTCAGCCCTCACTTCTTGAAAAACATTGCGGCGGCCGACGCATGGCTCTGCTTGGCCTTGATCTTCTCTTCGACGCGGGCGATCTCGGCCTTGAGGGTCGCGATGTATTCCCGCAGCTCCTCGACCGACATCGGGTCGAGATTCCTCGGTTGCGACTTCTTCTTGAGAGGCTCGAGATCGTCTGTTTCAAAGGCCATGGCGCGGCTCCACGGAAGCGGCTAAGGGACACCTACCATTGCTCCCATCGCTTCGAAAGGCCGACCATGAGCGCTCTTCCCGCCACGATGACCTGCGTCGAAATCACCAAATCGGGCGGCCCTGAAGTGCTCGTGCCGACGACACGGCCGGTGCCGGCTCCGAAGGCTGGCGAGATCCTGATCAAGGTCGCGACCACCGGCATCAACCGGCCGGATATCGCGCAGCGGCAGGGCACCTACGCGCCGCCGCCGGATGCCTCCGACCTGCCGGGCCTGGAAGCGGCCGGCACGGTGGCGGCGGTGGCCGCCGACGTCACGGACTGGAAGGTGGGCGACACGGTCTGCGCGCTGACGCCGGGCGGTTCCTACGCCGAGTACTGCACCGTTCCCGCACCGCAATGCCTGCCGGTGCCCAAGGGCTTCAGCATGCTGCAGGCGGGCGCGCTGCCGGAAAACTATTTCACCGTCTGGCACAATCTCTTCGAGCGTGGCCTGCTCACGTCGGGTGAGTCTGTGCTGATCCACGGTGGCGCGAGCGGCATCGGCACGACTGCGATCCAGCTCGCCAAGGCCTTTGGCGCCACCGTGTACACCACGGTGCGAACACCGGAGAAGGCGGCGGCGGTGAAGGCGCTCGGCGCCGACCATGTCATTCTCTACAAGGACAACGACTGGGCGGCCGAAGTGAAGAAGCTGTCGGGCGGCGTCGACGTCGTGCTCGACATGGTGGCCGGCGACTACCTGCCGAAGAACCTGATGCTGCTGAAGCAGGACGGCCGTTGCGTCATCATCGCCGTGCAGCTCGGGCCGGTGGCCACGATCAGCGCCGGTATCGTCATGGTCAATCGCCTCACCCTCACCGGATCGACGATGCGGCCGCAGAGCATCGCCAGCAAGGGCCGCATGGCGCGCGGCCTCAAGGAAAAGGTCTGGCCGCTCCTGGAAAGCGGCAAGGTAAAGCCGATCATCTACAAGACCTTCCCGCTGCGCGAGGCGGCGGCAGCGCACGCCGAACTGGAGCGTGCCGACCATGTCGGCAAGGTGATGCTGACGGTCTGAGCCGCCTCAGGATCTGGCCTCTAGAATTTACCGTTCACGAAGTACATCGCAATCCAGGGCTGCCATACCACGACGATCAGGCAGCCCAGCATGAGCAGGATGAATGGAAGCGCGGCGCGGCAGAGCAGGCCGAACGGCTGTTTGAAGGCGCTCATGGCCACGATCAGGTTGAGCCCGACCGGCGGCGTCAGGTAGCCGATCTCGAGGTTCAGGATCATGATCAGGCCGAAGATCACCTTGTCGAAGCCGTAGGCGGCGGCGACGGGCGCCAGCAGCGGCGCCAGCACCAGGATCGCCTCGCCGGTGGTCATCAGGCAGCCCACGATCAGCAGCAGCACGTTGACCAGCAGCATGAATATCCATGGACTGTCGATGTAGCCCTGCATGAGGGCGACCATGCCCTGCGGCACGCGGTGCTCGATCAGGATGATGTTGAGGCTGAGGGCGACGGCAAGCACGGGGAACAGCGAGCCGCCGAGCTTCGAGGCTTCCAGCACCACGTTGTAGAAGTCGCGGAACTTCAGCTCCCGGTGCACGAAGATCTCGACCACCATGGCGTAGGCCAGCGCCACGGCGGCGGCCTCGGTCGCCGTGAAGAAGCCCGTGTAGATTCCGCCGAGCATGATCACCGGCATCAGCATCGCCCAGATGCCGCGGCGGAACGCCACGACAAACTCGTCGAGACTGAATGACTCGGCCGGGCGCTTGCGGTTGAACCAGACGGCATAGCCCGACAGCACGACGGTCAGCAGGATGCCGGGGCCGAAACCGGCGGCAAACAGGTCGACGATCGAAGTCTCGGTGACGAGACCATAGATGATCATCGGGATCGACGGCGGGATGATGATGCCCAGCGTCCCGCCCGACATGATGGCGCCCAGGGTGAACTTGATGTCGTAGCCCGCCTGGCGCATCGCCGGGAACATCACCGAGCCGATCGCCAGCATGGTGACGATCGACGAGCCCGAGATGGCGGCGAACACGGCGCAGGACAGGACGCAGGCCACCGCCATGCCGCCGGGCAGCGGCCGCGTGATGGCTGCCAGCAGGTCGATCAGCCGCTGGGCGATCGAGCCGCGCGTCATGACGTTGCCGCACAGGATGAACAGCGGGATCGACAGGATCAGTTCCTTGTCAAGACCGATCCACATGTCCTCAATGATGTAGTCGAGCTGGCCCTTGCCCCAGACTATATGAATGAAGGCTGTCGCCGACAGCAGGATGACGAGCAGCGGCTGGCGCAGGAACAGGAGCAGGACGACGAGACCGAGGAGCGCGAGGCCGCTCATTCCTGGAACTCCGGCAGGCCGGGCCGGAGCGTGGGCCAGAGGGCATAGATGAAGTAGCGGCAGGCAGCCGAGAGGAAGCCGAGGGGAATCGCGACCTGGAACGGCCAGACGACCCAGTCGAGCACCGGCGCGCGCAGGTCCACCGCGTAGCTCGACTCGACGAACTTGATCCCGAACCAGGTCACGCCCAGCAGGAAGCAGCCGGTGATGAGGTCGGCCAGGCGGTCCATGTGCGGACCCCATTGCTTGGGCGCCCAGCCGAAGCCGACGCGCGGCACCAGGTGGCTGCCGGTCGCCGTGGCGATGCCGATGCCGGCGAAGCTGCCGACGACCAGCGCGTAGATCGCCAGCCTCTGCGAAGCGAAGATTCCGGTCGGGCCGGCGTCGATGCCGGCAAACTGGAGCAGCGGCGCCAGCAGCTCACGGCCCAGCACGTCGAGGACGAGGATGATGCCGATGAACGAGAAGCAGGTGACGGCCAGCCAGCACTCGAGCTTATGCCAGACCGTCAGCACCCGCACCGCCGCACGCGGCACGGGCACGACCGGCGTGTCAGTCATGAAGCGGTCTTAGCTCTTCTTCTCGCAGGTCGCTCGGGCGGCTTCCATCTGCTTGTAGAAGTTGGGCCCATCGCCGCCGATCTCCTGGACCATCTTCGGCCACGCCGGCTGCAGCGCCTTGCGCCACAGCTCGCGCTGATCGGGCGTCGGCGTGGCGATCGTGCCGCCGGCCTTGACGTGCATGTCGCGCAGCGTCGCCTCGAAGCCGCGGATCTCCTTGCGCAATTGGTCGGCGCCGCGGCGGGCGACCGCCTTGTCGAGCGCGGCACGCTGGTCGGCCGGCAGCTTGTCGTAGACCGCCTTGTTCATGAGGATGATACCGGGCGCATCCGACAGCTCGACACGCGACAGCACTGGCGCCACCTTGGCCAGGCCCGACGGCAGGTAGAAGGTGACGACCGTGCCGTTCACGTCGGTAAGACCGGTCTGGAAAGCCGAGGCGATCTCGGTGATGCCGATCGGCGTCGGGTTGGCGCCAAGCGTCGTCCAGGTGATGGCCGACACCTTGTTGGCGCCCGAGGCGGCCTTGAGGCCCTTGACGTCGGCCGGCACCAGGAACGGCTTCTTGCCGACGAGGTCGCCGGTGCCAACTTCGGTCCAGCCCAGGAACTTCACGCCCTTCTTGGCGAGAAGGTCCGACACCGGCTTGGTCATGGCGTCGACGGCGCAATCCTGCTCGGTGACGTTCTTGAAGAAGAACGGCAGGCCGAGCAGCGCCAGTTCCGGTGCCAGCAGCGCCACGGCGCCGTTGGAGAAGCCGCCCATATCGATGCGACCGCGCGCCACCTGCTGCACGGTGTCCTGCTCGTTGCCGAGCTGGGCATTGATGAACGAGGCGATCTTGAGCTTG
>JAUXST010000489.1 GCA_030679805.1 Reyranella sp.
AGGTGTGCCCGGATCCAGCCGGTGTCGCGCACGCCGAAAGCCGAACCGGTCACCATGTAGAAGCGGTTCTCGTCGAGGCGGACGAAGGTGAGGTCGGCTTCGATGCCGCCGCGCTCGTTGCAGAGCTGGGTATAGATGAGCGCACCGGCCGGCTTGTCGAGGTCATTGGCGGCGAGGCGCTGCAATGCTGCGAACGCGCCGGGGCCGGAGATCTCGTATTTCGAGAAGGAACTCTGATCGATCAGCACGGCGCGTTCGCGTGCGGCCTTGCATTCGGCCGCGACGGGACCGAACCAGTTGGGCCGGCTCTCGAAGGAGGGCTTGTCGATCGCTTCGGTGCCGGCGGGCGCGAACCAGTTCGGCCGCTCCCAGCCGAAGCGCGAGCCGAACACGGCGTTCTTTGCCGCCAGCAGCGGATAGAGTGGCGAGCGCCGGCCGCCGCGCGCGCTCGACAGCTCCTCGATCGGATAGTGGATCTGGTAGTAGCGCCAGTAGCTGTCGACGCTGCGCTCGGCGAGATAGCGGGCACTCATGTGATGGCTGCCGAAGCGGCGCACGTCGAAGGCCCAGAGATCGAGGCCGGGCTCGCCCTCGACGATCCATTCGGCCATCGCCTTGCCGGCGCCGCCTGATGCCGCGATGCCCGAGGTGAAGCCGCAGGCGAGGTAGAAATTGTCGCGTTCCGGGGCCAGCCCCATGATCGGCTCGCCGTCGGGCGAGATCGGGATCGGGCCGTTGATCACGGTGCGGATGCCGAGTTCGTTCAGGATAGGCAGGCGCTCTGCCGCCGGCACCAGGAAGGCTTCTAGCCGGTCCTGGTTGGCCTGGAACAGCTCGCGGCCAAAGGAGAAGGGAACACCCTTGCTGCCGAAGGTCGGCGTGCCCTGTTCCCAGCCGCCGACCGCCAGCGCGCCGGGCTCGGGCTTCAGATAGAAAATCCTGTCGGGATCGCGTAGCGTCGGCAGGCCCTTGGGGATGGCGTCGCTCTTTTCGGTGATCATATACTGGTGCTCGACGGCACCCGCGGGGACGTCGACGCCCGCCATCCTGGCCACGTCGCGCGCCCAGATGCCGGCGGCATTGACCACGATCTCGCAGTCGATCGCGCCCTGGTCGGTGAGCACGCGCTTGATGCGCCGGCGGTCGAACTCGAAGCCGGTCACCAGGACGCCCTCGACGATGCGTACGCCGCCCGCCCGTGCGCCCTTGGCATAGGCCATGGTGAGGCTGGAAGGCTCGACCGAGCCGTCGTTGGGCACGAACACCGCGCCGACGATGCCGTCGAGCGTGATCAGCGGGAATTTCTCCTGGGCTTCCTTGGGCGACAGCGTGTGCAGCTCGAAGTCGAAGCTGCGCGCCGTCGTCGCCATGCGCTTGAGCTCGCTCCAGCGCTCCGGGGAGGAGGCGAGGCGCAGGCTGCCGACCGGTTTCCATTCCGTCGCCTGCCCGGTCTCGACTTCCAGCCGGCCGTAGAGCTGGGCGCTGTACTGCATGAGGCGCGTCAGGTTGCGCTTGCTGCGGAGCTGCCCCACAAGGCCGGCGGCGTGCCAAGTCGAGCCGTGCGTCAGCCCGCTCTTTTCCAGCACGACGACGTCGCGCTGGCCTGCCTTGGCGAGATGGTAGGCGATGGAGCAGCCGACGGCACCACCGCCGATGATGATGATGCGGGCTTGAGCGGGAAGGGCCACTAGCGCAGTTCTCCGAGGTACCAGTCGAGGAAGTGCGCCACGTTGCGTTCACGCACGAGAGAGAAGGGGCCGGGGGTGTAGGCGTGCGAGCTGACGCCGGCCTGCTGGTCCTCGCAGATCTTCCAGTCCTGCCGGTTGGTGATGTCCCAGATCGGCAGCAGACGCTCGATTGTGTAGTCCTTGCCCTCGACCGCCTTCTCGTCGACCAGCCAGTAGCCGCGCACGTGGGTCTCGTTGGGCCCGATCGGCGTCAGCCGCGCGGCAGCGGCGTAGTCGCAATTGGTGTGCTGCCAGAAATTGGGGAACACGGTGGTGCGGAGCGTGCCCGAATCCCACTCCTTGATGTCGCCCATCAGGCAGGACAGCGGCTTGCCGTCCATGCTCTGGGTCACGAAGCCTTCGACCACCGGCGTGCGATGGCAGCGCCAGGAGACGCCGGTCATGGTCGACATGGCGTCGCCCTCGTCGAGGCCGAGCGCGCGGAAGCGAGCGTTGGCGCGCGCCACGATGGCGTCCATGCCGGGCTGCAGCGTCGGATCGAGCATGGCGGCGTCACGCTGCACGTCGTAGGCGGCGGTGTTGTATTCCTTGTGGTTGGGCGGGCAGTGGTAGCACTCGCGGTTGTTCTCGAACACGATCTTCCAGTTGGCCGCCACGATGTAGTCGACCTGGTGGGCGATCTTGGCGCGTTCGATGGCGTGCGGCTTCATCTTGTGGCGGATGGTGGCCAGCGCCTGGGAAAAATCGGGTGGCTGGTCGGCCAGGGAGATGAACAGGAGGCCGGCGGCATTCTCGATCGCCACCGGCTTCAGCGACAGGCCGTCCCTGTCGACGCCGAACTCTCGGCGCGTGTCGAGCACCAGCGCGCCATCGAGTTCGTAGGTCCAGCGGTGGTAGGGGCAGACCAGACGGTGGGCGTGGCCCGTCTCGGTGGCGCAGATCCGCGAGCCGCGATGGCGGCAGACATTATGGAAGGCGCGGATCTCGCCCTCGCGGCCACGCACGACGATGATCGATTCGGTCCCCACTTGGTAGGTGAAGTAGTCGCCCGGCTTGGGGACCTGGAAGGCATAGCCGGCGAACAGCCAATGGCGGTGCTGGATGCGCGCCAGGTCGGCGGCGAAGACTTCCGGGGCCGTATAAAACGCCCGTTCCAGCGGGCCGCCGGGCTTGTGCCGGGCAACCAGCTGGGCAATTTCCGGCGATAGCGAGTGACGTGCCGAAAGCGCCGTGCCGTCCATTCTGGCTCTCCTCTTGCAAGGGAACCGTAGCATGACGGCCTTGCCGATCCCCACCCTCATGTTAAGGTTTTGTTAAGGATGGCGCGCTGGGGATAGGCGCTGTCACGGATGTGTCATAGGGCGCGTGTAGCGAGGCGACCGGTATGTCGCCGGACGGGGAGATAAAAATGGGCAAGACTTCAATTCTGCGGCGCGTGGTGCTGGCGGGGGCTGCCGCCCTTGCGGCGACCGGTTTCGCCACCAGCGCGTGGGCGCAAAAGACCAAGCTTACGGTCTATACGGCGCTCGAGAACGAGCAGCTCGAGCCGTTCAAGAAGGCGTTCGAGGGCGACAATCCCACGATCGAGATCGCCTGGGTGCGTGACTCGACCGGCGTGGTGACGGCCAAGCTGATCGCCGAGAAGGACAATCCCCGCGCTGACGTGATCTGGGGGCTCGCCGCCTCGAGCGTCGGCTTGTTTGCCAGCATGGGCATGATCGAGCCCTACACACCAGCTGGAACTGCGGCGCTGAAGCCGATGTTCAAGAGTGGCAAGAACCCGGAGATCTGGGTCGGCATGGACGCCTACCTTGCGGTGCTGTGCTTCAACACCGCCGAAGCCGCCAAGGGCAAGAAGGCCAAGCCCACGAGCTGGGCCGATCTCACCAAGCCCGAGTACAAGGATTCGATCGTCATGCCGAACCCATCGTCGTCGGGCACCGGCTACCTCACGGTCGCGGGCTGGCTCACCCTCATGGGCGAGGACGCGGGTTGGAAGTTCATGGACGCGCTGCATCAGAACGTGGCGCAGTACCTCCATTCCGGCTCGGCGCCCTGCGTGCAGGCCGCCAAGGGCGAGCGCCTGATGGGCATCGGCTTCGACATGCGCGGCGCCTCGGAGAAGACCAAGGGCGCGCCCATCGACCTGATCGTGCCCAAGGAAGGCCTCGGCTGGGAGATGGAAGTGACGGCCATCATGAAGGGGACCAAGAACCTGGAGGCGGCCAAGAAGCTCGCCGACTGGTCGGCCTCGCTCAAGGCCAACGAACTCTACGGCAAGTACTACGCCATCGTCGCCAACCCGGCCGTCAAGTCGATGCCAGCCAACTATCCGGCCGACGGCGAGAAGCTGATGGCCAAGATGGACGTCGAGTGGATGGCCAAGAACCGCGCGCGCATCCTGGCCGAATGGACCAAGCGCTACGACGGCAAGTCGGCGCCGAAAGCAAAGTGACAGCGCGTTGTCATCGCGGGCGGGGGGTAGCCCCCGCCCTGGAGCGTAGCGAAGGATTCTTCGGCTTTGCCAAAGGGCGGGGGTTACCCCACCCGAGATGACAAGCTCCTCCTATCTGGAAGTCCGCGACCTCTCCAAGCGGTTCGGTGATTTCACCGCGCTCGGCAACGTCTCGCTCGACGTTGCCGAGGGTGAGTTCGTCTGTTTCCTCGGGCCCTCGGGTTGCGGCAAGACCACCTTGCTGCGCGCCATCGCCGGTCTCGATCCGCAGACCTCGGGCACGATCCGCCAGAAGGGTCGGGACGTGTCGGGACTGCCGCCGGCTCAGCGCGACTTCGGCATCGTCTTCCAGTCCTACGCACTGTTTCCCAACCTGACGGTGGCCGACAACGTCGGCTACGGGCTGGTAAGCCGGCGTCAGGCGCGCGGCGCCATCGCCAAGCGCGTGGAAGAACTTCTGGCGATGGTCGGCCTCCCTGATTCCGGGCCGAAATACCCAGCCCAGCTTTCGGGCGGCCAGCAGCAGCGCGTGGCGCTGGCGCGCGCGCTCGCGACCTCGCCCGGCCTGCTGCTGCTCGACGAGCCCTTGTCGGCGCTCGACGCCCGCGTGCGGCTGCGGCTGCGCCACGAGATCAAGGCCCTGCAGCGCCGGCTGGGCGTCACCACCATCATGGTGACGCACGACCAGGAAGAGGCGCTCACCATGGCCGACCGCATCGTGGTGATGAACCATGGCGCCATCGAGCAGGTGGGCACGCCGCAGGAGATCTACCGCCGGCCCGCGACGGCCTTCGTGGCCGATTTCGTGGGCTCGATGAACTTCCTCGCCGGGACGCTCGAGGCGCCGGAGCGCGTAAAGATCGGCGGGCTTGCCTTCGCCTGTCCGGCGCAGGACGGCCTCGCGGTCGGCACCAAGGTGCGCCTCAGCATCCGGCCCGAGGATGTGCGCGTGCGCGACCTGCCGGCCGACGTTGCCAACCGCGTGCCCGTCGAGGTGGCCGAACTCGACTTCGTCGGCGCCTTCTGCCGCGCCGCGCTGAAAGTGCGGACCGACGGCGACGTGGCGCTCGTGGCGGATTTTTCGAGCAACCTGATCCGCGACCTCGGCGTCGACATCGGCAGCCGGCTCGACGTGGCCCTGCCGCCGGACCGGGTCAGGGTCTACGCGGCGTGAGACGGCCCCTGTGAGCCTCGCCGCGCCCACGCCCAAGATTGCCCTGCGCATAAACCTGTCGCGCGACGACCTGGTGATGCGCGCCGGGCTGATGGCACTGGTGGGCGTGCTGCTGCTGATCGTCGGCCTGCCGCTGTGGGCGCTGCTCGCCAAGGGCTTCGAGGACCGCGACGGCCACTATGTCGGGCTGGCGAACTACGTTTCGTATTTCTCGACGCCGGCGCTGTTCAACTCGGCGCTGAACAGCTTCCATGTCGCGGCGGTGTGCACCGCGATCGTCGTGCCCGCATCCTTCCTCTATGCCTATGCGCTGACCCGCGCCGTTCTGCCGGGGAGGTGGCTGTTCCAGGGCATCTCGCTGATCCCGATCTTCGCGCCATCGCTCTTGCCGGGTCTGGCGCTGGTCTACCTGTTCGGCAATCAGGGCTTCTTCAAGGCTCTGATCGGTGGCTCGATCTACGGCTTCGACGGTATCGTGATCGCCCAGGTCTTCTACTGCTTTCCGCACGCCACCATGATCATGGTGACGGCGCTGGCGACGGCCGACGCCCGGCTCTACGAGGCTGCCGACGCGCTGGGCGCCTCCAAGATCCGAGTCTTCTTCACCGTCACGCTGCCCGGCGCC